>DAIUET010000219.1:0-5558 GCA_036845045.1 Gemmatimonadaceae bacterium
GCCGAGAGCAGCGGAGCCGGCAACTGCCGGCCGAGCTGCTCGCGCAGGATGACCGGCGCGATTCGCTGAACGGGCTGCGTCGCGGCTGGTCACGCGGCGGCGCGCCGTGAACCTGACCGTGGGTGATGGAGTGGACGAAACTGCTCGAGAAATCCCAGCGACCCGACTAACGCCAGTCAGCCACCCTGGTCATCTCGATGACGGCGTTGTAGGACGTGAGCTCGCCCTTGAGGAACGACTCGAGCGTCCCCTGGATGGGCGCGAGGCCCGAGGTGAGAAGTCCGCCCATCACGACCTGCATGGCCGGGCCGGCGGCGACCTGCCACGTGGAATTCGCAACGATGAGCGAGTCGCGCGTGGCCATCAGGCGTTTCAGGGACGTGTCTTTCTGCAAGGAGTCACGACGGCTCAGCCGTGATCCGGAACTGTCTACCGAGGTCTGTACCAGCGTGACTCCGGCGCTGTCGCGGAACGTCTGCGTGACGACATTGCCGGTCGCGTCGCGCGTGATCGTGAACGCAATCGTCGGCACCGGCCCCGATCCCACCCTGACGCGGTTGAGCGGCATCCGTGATGCCCTGGGGACTGAGCGGATGAAGCGACTGGTACTGTCGATGGGGAGCGCCGACACGTTGCTGTAAAAGCGTTCCCACGCGCGGCCATCGCGGAACAGGTACTGTTCGACGTTCGAGACGTAGAAGGCGGTGACGGTCAGGTCGCGCTCGCGAAGCCACTGTGCCACCGACCGGATCGCGGCGGGACCGCCGAAGTCACCCACCACCGGCACGATCAGGTTCCGTTGCTGGAGTGTGCGCACGGCACGGTAACGGTCCTCGGTGGCGAGAAACGCCATCTGCACCGTGTCGGCGTTGGTCGCCGTCTGCAGCATCCCGTACGTGGGATATGTCGAGCGTACGTAGGACGGACTTCCGGAGCGATAGCCATAATTCACATCGGGCCCGGCCGTGAAGAACACGTTATACACGTGCCGGATCGACGCGATGTCTTCCATGGGGAGCGCGAAGCCATGCTTCACCGTCAGCACCTCGATGATGGCGCTGAGGTTCGCCTGGTATGCCGAATCGCTGGGCGGAGCGACCGCCGCCGAGTCGAAGAGCGCCTTCACGGCGACCGCGGGATCGAGTCGTGCCACTCTCGGGCGCGAGAACAGCCTCGAAACGAATTCGACGCGCGTCGCCGACAGCTCGAAGAGCGCCTTGTACATCAGGTGCTGCATCGCGTTCTGCCGGCGGATGTCGAGGATCACCACCATGCGCGGCGCAAGGTTCGCGATATACGTGAAATTCTGCTCCGGTCCCACGCCGACGTACACGCCGCCCGGTGTCAGCGAGCGCTGTAGCGTGGGGATGACGTCCTGGAACGAGACCTCGTTGGAGACAAAGTTCTCCGACAGGAAATAGCCGTCGGGCTCCGACATCGTCGTGAAGAATTTCCAGAACTCGGCGTCGGTCAGGCTGTCGGGCGCGGCGAGCCGGGACTGCGCACTGGCGATCGGCGGCTGGACGGCGACTATTGCCGTCGCGACCGCAATCCGAGTGCAGATGCGTGATACTCGGGCCAGGCGGGAGGGGATACGGAGACTCATGGGGTCGGGAGCGGGCAGCCGGGCGGCGTCGGGGGCGGGGCGGGGGCGGGCGGGGGCGGGGGAAAGTGGCAACTTGGCAGCTCTGCAACTTGGCAACTCTGCAACTTGGCAACTTGGCAACTTGGCAACTTGGCAACTCTGCAACTTGGCAACTCTGCAACTTGGCAGCTTCGCAACTCAGCTTTGCTTCCCGCCAAACAGAGTATCTTTGAAGACCAATGGGCACCACCCTTCCCCTGACCAGCTCTGGCACCGTACGCGGCGCGTGTCCGCACGACTGTCCGGACACCTGCGCGATCATCACGACCGTGGAAAACGGGCGTGCTGTGCGCATCCAGGGTGACCCCGAGCACCCGATCACGCAGGGCTTCCTGTGCGCAAAGGTAAACCGCTACCTGGACCGCACCTACCATCATGACCGGCTGACGCACCCGCTGCGGCGCGTGGGGCCCAAAGGGAGCGGCCGGTTCGAGCCGGTGAGCTGGGATGAGGCGATTCGGGAAATCGCCGGCCGGTTACAGGCGATCATCAACGAGCACGGCGCGGAGTCCATCCTCCCGTATTCGTACGCGGGAACGATGGGGTACCTCCAGGGCGAGTCCATGGACCGCCGGTTCTTCCATACCATCGGCGCGTCAAAGCTCGACCGGACGATCTGCTCCACCGCGGGGGGAGCGGGGATGCGGATGACGGTCGGCGCCAACATCGGCGCCGATACGGAGGCCGTCGGCGGGTGCGATCTGATCCTGCTGTGGGGGACGAACACCCTGACGGCCAATCCCCACCTGTGGCCGTTCGTGCTGCAGGCACGCGAGAACGGCGCCCCGGTGATCTGCATCGACCCGATCCGGACGCGCACGGCGCGCCAGTGCGACGAATGGATCGGCATCCGGCCCGGCACCGACGCGGCCCTGGCGCTGGGGATCATGCACGTCCTGTTCGCGGAGAACCTGAAGGACGACGACTTCCTGGCGCGCTACACGTTAGGCGCGGACCAGCTCGCGGCGCGGGCCGCCGAATGGACTCCCGATCGCGCCGCGGCGACGACCGGGATTCCCGCCGATACGATCCGGTCGCTGGCCCGCCGATACGGGCGCGCCCGCAGTGCCTTCATCCGCGTGAACTACGGGTTACAGCGGCACGCCGGTGGCGGCATGGCCGTCCGGACCATCGCCTGCCTGCCGGCGATCACCGGGCACTGGCGCCATCCCGGTGGCGGGGTGCAGCTCTCGACCAGCAGGAACTTCGTCTACAACGTGACCAGCCTGCATCGGGTCGATGCCGGCCCGCCGACGCGCACGATCAACATGATCAGGCTGGGCGATGCCCTGACGCTGCCTGACGCGGGCGTCGGGGGACCGCCGGTCAAGGCGCTGGTGGTCTACAACTCCAACCCGGGCGCGGTCGCGCCGGACCTGAACGCGGTCCGTCGGGGGCTGGCCCGCGAGGACCTGTTCACGGTGGTACTGGAGCACTTCCAGACGGACACCGCCGACTGGGCGGACTACCTGCTTCCGGCCACAACGCAGCTCGAGCACTGGGACGTGCACCTGGCATACGGGCACCACTACGCCACCCTGAACCGTCCGGCCATCGCGCCGATCGGGCAAGCGCTGCCTAACACGGAGATCTTCCGCCGCCTGGCGCGGGGGATGGGGCTCACGCAGGAGTGGTTCGCCGACGATGACCTGGCGCTGATCCGCCAGGCCCTCGACTCGGACCATGTGAGGATGCGCGGCGTGACGTTCGACGCGCTCATGGAGAAGGGGTGGGTCCGCCTGAACCTTCCATCGCCGTACGCCCCGTACGCGGAGGGCGAGTTCCTGACGCCGAGCGGCAAGTGCGAGTTCTACAGCGAGCGACTGGCGCAGATGGGATTCGACCCGCTGCCCACGTACATCCCACCGTACGAGAGTCCCGAGCGGGATCCTGCGATCATGGCCCAGTGGCCGCTGACGCTCATCTCGTCACCCGCGCACCAGTTCCTGAATTCGTCGTTCGTGAACGTGGATCCGCTGCGCCGCAGCGTGGGAAAGCCGGAGTGCATCATCCATCCCGATGATGCGGCTCCACGCGGCATCAGGACCGGCGACGAGGTGGAGATCCGGAACGGACGGGGAGCGTTCCGCGTGTGCGCCCGCATCGACGAAGGAATCCGGCGCGGCGTCGTGTGGGCGCCGTCGGTGTGGTGGACGAAGCTGGCGCCCGATGGGCGGAACGCGAATGCCACGACCAGCCAGCGGGAGACCGACATGGGCGGTGGCGCGACGTTCTACGACAACCAGGTCGACGTTTTCCCCACCTGATCGGGCGAGCGGGGGACTGAGAAAAACATCTTCACCACGAAGGACACGAAGGTCACGAGGTGCTACTCGCTCGATGCGAGGTCCTTCGTGTTCTTCGTGACCTTCGTGGTTCAGTCTTTTTCTCGTGAAAGCGACGTCGCGAGGGACTATTTGTCGTGCCAGTGGCCGTGTTCGGCAGACCAGACGCGACCCGAACCGCCGTCGCGCCGCATGACGCCGAGGTAGGCGACCGCCGCGACCGCGAGCACGCCCAGCACGACCAGGACCCGGTTGCGCATCGATACGACGCGCTTCCGGCGCTCGCGTAGCTCCCGGTCAAACTCTGATCGCTGTTTCCGTTCCTGACGCCGCGCGTCCCGTGATTCCTTTGCCATACCTTCGCGAAGAAACGGCCGGCACCGCGCCGGGGCAACCCCTGAGGCGGTCGACCGTCGGGACCTCAGAGCACACGGCTTCGAGACAGTCTGGACCGGTATGGTGTGGCCGATAGCTTCCGCAGTCAGCCCTCGCCCCGCTTCCCGGACCTTGCCGATGTCAATGCGCCAGCTGTCGCTTCCCCGGTTCCTGATCGCCGCCACGCTCCTGGTCCCCTGTTCCGCTGACGGGCAGGGAAGCCTCGACGCCAGTCGACTGGAGGGCATCGCCTGGCGCTCGATCGGGCCGGGATTTGTCACCGGGCGGATCGCCGACGTCGAGATCGACCCGCGGAACACCAACGTCTGGTACGTCGCCTCCGCGTTTGGCGGGTTGTGGAAGACGGAGAACCGCGGTGTGTCGTTCTCGCCCATCTTCGACAAGGGTCCGTCGTTCAACCTGTGCTGCGTGGTGATCGACCCGAAGGATTCCGACGTGCTCTGGTTAGGCACGGGCGAGAACCACAGCCAGCGAAGCGCGCACTTCGGCGACGGCATCTACAAATCGACCGACGCGGGGAAGACGTGGAGCCGCATGGGACTCGAGACCTCGGAGCACATCGGAAAGATCGTGATCGATCCCCGCAACTCCAGCGTGGTCTATGTTGCGACGCAGGGGCCGCTCTTCTCGGCGGGCGGTGAGCGCGGGCTGTACAAGACGACCGACGGCGGCCGGACGTGGACGGCGGTGCTGACGATCAGCGAGAACACCGGTGTCACCGACATCGTGCTCGACCCGAAGAATCCCGACGTGATCTACGCCTCCGCGTATCAGCGCCGGCGGCACGTCGGTCAGGCCATCGGCGGGGGCCGCGAGGCGGGGATCCACAAGTCGACCAACGGCGGACGCACGTGGGCGAAGCTGACCACCGGATTGCCGAAGTGCGACATCGGCCGCATCGCGCTGGCGATCGATGGGCGGCGCAACCCGACCGAGATCTACGCGCTCGTGGAAGGGCAGGGCGGTCAGGGCTTCTACCGGTCGACCAATGGCGGCTCGAGCTGGACGCGTTATGGCCGGCAGCAGAATCCACCCGGTCGCGCGGGGGGCGGCCGCGCGGGTGGTGCGCCGCAGGGTGGTCGAGGGGGCAGGGGTGGCGCCGTTGCCGACAGCCTGAACACGCACTGCGCCGGAACGTCCGTGACGCTGGGCCCGAACGAAAGCTGGTTCTCCAACGGCACCGGCCAGTATTACTCGGAGCTGTTCGTCGATCCCTGGCGCCCGGGCACGAT
>DAIUET010000220.1:0-3219 GCA_036845045.1 Gemmatimonadaceae bacterium
CCTGTGGCACAATGTCATCGGAGCGGTGGTGGTTGTAGCGGTCGGGCTCGTGCTCTCGCTGGGAGCAACACCAGTGACCAGTGACCAGTGACCAGTGACCAGTGACCCGTGACTCGGCACCTCCTGCATCTCCGGCTCCCGTAACCCGCTCGCGTCCGAAGGTCGTGATCGTGGGAGGGGGTTTCGGAGGGATCGAAGCGGCCAAGGCGCTCCGGCGTGCGCCGGTCGACGTCACCCTGATCGATCGGTCGAATCACTTCGTCTTTCAGCCACTGCTCTACCAGGTGGCGACGGGAGCGCTCGCGCCGAGCGACATTGCGGTTCCGATCCGGTGGGTCCTGCGATCGGTGCGGAACACCACGGTCCTCGCGGCCAATGTCGAGGGGATCGACCGGGAGCTGCGCGTCGTCCAGCTCAGCGACGGCTCCGCGATCCCGTACGATTACCTGGTCCTCGCCGCCGGCTCGCGACACGCCTACTTCGGCCACGACGAGTGGGAACGACAGGCGCCGGGCCTCAAGACCATCGAGGACGCGCTCGAGATACGCAACCGGTTCCTGCTGGCGTTCGAGCGGGCCGAGGCCGCGTCCACCGACGCCGAGCGGCGCGAGCACCTGACGATCGTCATCGTCGGCGGCGGACCGACGGGGGTCGAGCTGGCGGGCATCATGGTCTCGATCGCCCGTGAGGCGCTGCGGCGCGACTTCCGCCGCATCGACCCGGCCCGCGCGCGCATCGTCCTGGTCGAGGCCGGGCCACGGCTGGTCCCGACGTTCCAGGAGCACCTGTCCGATCGCGCCGTGCGCGACCTGCGCGCGTTAGGCGTCGAGGTGCGCCTCAACAGCCCGGTGACCGGTATCGGCGAGGGATACGTCCAGCTCGGCGAGGAACACCTGGTGACGCGAACGGTGTTCTGGGCCGCAGGGAACCGGGGCTCGGGGCTCTCGCGGACGTTTCCTGACTGCGTCGACAAGGCCGGTCACGTGAAGCCGGGAGCTGACCTCTCCGTGCCGGGCCAGCCGGAGGTGTTCATCGTGGGTGACCTGGCGTCCGTCGACACCGCCGGGAAGCCCGTGCCTCGGGTGGCGCAGGGCGCGATCCAGATGGGGCGCACCGCCGGCCGGAACATCGCCGCGGACCTGGCGCGGAGGCCACGGAAGCACTTCCGGTACCGGACGCACGGTGACCTCGCGGTGATCGGCCGGTACCGCGCGCTGGCCGAGTTTCCGTGGTTCACGTTCAGCGGCGTGCCGGCGTGGTTCCTCTGGCTGTTCGTGCATATCCTCTACCTGGCCGGCTTTCGCAACCGGCTGAGCGTGCTCGTCCAGTGGGGCTATGCGTTCGTCACGTGGCAACGGGGCGTCCGCCTGATCCTGCGCGTCAAACCCATTCCACACGAAGCCCGCCGGAGCGTGGACACGGCGGTGCGCGCCTGAGGTGCCAATGCACGCGACGATCGCCAGGCTCTGCTGCCTAACGACGCTCTGGACCGGGACGGCGATGGCCCAGCCGGCACGCCAGTGGCCCGTCCACTCCACCGAACGACCGCAACCACCCGTCGTGGATGCGGGCGCGGGTGCGCTTCCCGTGCCGCCGCCAGCCGACGCGGTGGTCCTGTTCGGCGGCACGGACCTCTCGAAATGGGCGCATGACAGCGGCAGGGCGCCGGCCTGGATCGTCCGGGACGGCTGGTTCGAGGTCCGCCCGGGCACAGGAACGCTGATGACCCGCGAGTCGTTCGGCGACGTACAACTGCACATCGAGTGGTCGACGCCGGATCCCGCGAAGGGGACCGGTCAGGATCGCGGCAACAGCGGCGTGTTCTTCCTGAGCCGGTACGAGGTGCAGGTCCTCGACTCCCATGACAACACCACCTATCCGGACGGCCAGGCCGGCGCGCTGTATGGCCAGTTTCCGCCGCTGGTCAACGCGTCACGACCTCCCGGCGCATGGCAGTCCTTCGACATCGTCTTCCGCGGGCCGCGCTTCGACTCGTCAGGCAGCGTGACCCGCCCCGCGACCGTGACGGTATTCCACAACGGCATCCTGGTGCAGGATCACGTGACGCTGAGCGGCCCCACGGCGCACCGCGCCCGGCCGCCTTACGAGGCGCATCCCGACCGGCTCCCGATCCGGCTGCAGGATCACGCGCATCCAGTGCGCTTCCGGAACATCTGGCTGCGCGAACTGCGATGAGGGGCACTCGACCGGAGTAACCGCCCCAGTGGCTGAGTCAGGCCGGCACCGGGCTGACCGTGGCTGCCCACGTGGCGACAGTTTCCCCGATCTCGCGCAGGACCTCCTCGTCCGACCGGCCCGACCTCTTCAGGACGTGGAAGCTGTGATCGGCCCCCTCGATCCAGTGCATCCGCCACGACGGCGCGACCGTGCCCAGCACGCGTTCCATGAGGTCGGGCGTGCAGAAGTCGTCCCGGGTCCCGTTGATGCACAGCACCGGGACCCTGATGTCCGGCAGGTGCGCAGAGCGCAGCTGCTCCGGCCGACCCGGCGGATGTAACGGATAGGCGAGCAGGAGCAGGCCGTCGCAGGCGAACCCCTGTGCCGCCAGGACGGATGCCGCGCGTCCGCCCATGGAGCGTCCCCCCATGATCAGTCGTCGAGGATTCAATTCCTGGCGCGTTCGGGCAACAACCGCCTCGATGCACGCGGTCAGCTTCGGCATCGGATCCGGCCGGCCGCTCTTGCGTTCCCGATATGCGAAGTTGAAGCGCACCGTGTGCAGGCCATGGGCGCGCAGCACCTGGGCCGTCTTCACCACGCCACGGTCATTCAGGTTTCCGCCGGCTCCGTGAGCGAACACGAAAACCGGAGCATCCGGTGAGGCGGCGGCGTCGAAGACAGCCGACACCTGGATGCCGTCAAATGCGATGGTCCACGGCCGGGGCTCACTCATGAAGCAATTTCCCGGACGGGATACGGGCGTTCAAGCCATGAAGCGCACTCTCGGGTATCCGTCGCATCATCCCACACGTGGATCGGAAACCGGGCGATCCCACCAAACGTAGAGCCGACGTCTGGTGTCTCATCGACGCTTTCCACGTCCGAGAAACTCTCAATGGTGAATCCCCGGCTCGCGCTCCGCACGCTCATGCGGACGCCGTTCGTCACGCTGGTGACAGTCCTGTCGCTGGCACTCGGCATTGGCGCGAACACCGCCATTTTCTCCTTTTTCGACCAGATCCTGCTCCGCCCGCTGCC
>DAIUET010000220.1:3319-5555 GCA_036845045.1 Gemmatimonadaceae bacterium
GCGCGAACACCGCCATTTTCTCCTTTTTCGACCAGATCCTGCTCCGCCCGCTGCCGGTCCGGGATGCGGGCCAGCTGGTGAACCTGAGTGCGCCGGGGCCAAAGCCGGGTTCGCAATCGTGCAACCAGTCCGGGAGCTGCGAAGAGGTTTTCAGCTACCCGATGTTCCGCGACCTGGAGGAGAAGCAGGACGTCTTTGTCGGTCTCGCCGCGCACCGCACGTTCGGCGCGAACCTGGCCTGGAAGGGGAATACGTCGAGCGCGCAGGGCGCGCTGGTCAGCGGGTCGTACTTCCCGGTACTCGGCCTGCGGCCCGCGGCTGGCCGCCTGCTCACGCCGGAGGATGACCGGAGTATCGGCGCGCACTTCGTCGCCGTCCTGTCCTACAGCTACTGGGAAACGCAGCACGGGTTGAACCCGGCAATCATCAACGACGTCATCACGATCAACGGGCAGTCGATGACCGTCGTCGGAGTGGCGCCGAAAGGCTTCGAGGGGACTACCCTCGGTGATCGCCCGCGCGTTTTCGTGCCGCTCACCATGCGGGGCCTCATGTCGCCCGGTTTCCGCGCGTTCGAGAACCGGCGGTCCTACTGGGCCTACGTGTTCGGCCGACTGAAGCCCGACGTGTCGATGGAGCGCGCACAGGCGTCGCTCAACACGATTTATCGGGCCATCCTGAATGACGTCGAGGCGCCGCTCCAGGAGGGGATGAGCGAGCAGACCATGGCGCGGTTCAAGGCGCGCCAGATCGTCCTCGCGGCAGGCGAGCGCGGCCAGAGCAGCATGCACCTCGAGGCCAGCACGCCGCTCCTGATGCTGTTCTCGATCACCGGCATCGTCCTGCTCATCGCCTGCGCGAACATCGCCAACCTGCTGCTGGCGCGCGGCGCCAACCGGGCCATGGAGATGGCGGTCCGCCTTTCGTTAGGCGCCGGCCGGGTCCAGTTGCTGGGCCAGTTGCTGACCGAGGCCGTGCTGCTGGCGCTGCTGGGCGGCGTGGCCAGCCTGCTGGTCGCGAAATGGACCGTCGGGCTCATCAACTCGTTCCTGCCCATGGATGCCGCCGGCGTGTTCACGTTCCGGATGGACGGCACCATGCTGCTCTTCGCGGCCGCATTGTCGCTGGGGACCGGCCTCCTCTTCGGCCTCTTCCCGGCGCTGCACAGTACGCGGCCCGACCTCATCGCCATGATCCGCGCCAACACCGGACAGTCCGGCGCGCGTTCGGCGGTGCGCTTCCGCACCACGCTCGTGACGGTGCAGATGGGCCTGGCGATGACCCTGCTCATCATGGCCTCGCTCTTCGTGAAGAGCCTCGCCAACGTCACGCGCGAGGACCTCGGTATCCGCACCGAAAACATGGTGACGTTCGGCGTGTCGCCGATCCTCAACGGCTACTCCCGGCCGTGCGCTATGGCATTGTTCACCCAGATGGAGCAGGAACTCGCCACCCTGCCCGGCGTCAGTGCGGTCACGGCGGCGATCATCCCGGTGCTGGCGGGGAGCAGCTCGGGAACCGGCGTTACGGTTGAAGGCTTTCCCACGACGCCAGACACCGACATCGAGGCCCGCTACAACAGGGTCGGTCCCGGATTCTTCAGGACGATGGGGGCGACGATGCTCGCGGGGCGCGAGTTCAGCGAGACCGACGTCCTCGGAAGGCAGAAGGTCGCCATCGTGAACGAAGCGTTCGCGCGGAAGTTCAACCTGGGACGGGCGCCGATCGGGAAGCTCATGGCGACGGGCGGACGGGAGCAGCCCCTCGACATGGAGATCGTCGGCTTCGTGAAGGACGCGAAGAACAGCGACGTGCGCGATCCCGTGCCGCCCATGTTCTACACGCCGTACCGCCAGGATTCGCTCGTCGGCTACATGCAGTTCTATGTCCGCGCCTCGGCGGACGAGGCACTGCTCCTGCGTTCGGTGCCGTCGGTGGTGAAGCGCATCGATCCGGGCCTTCCCATCGAAGAGCTGAAGACGATGCAGGCGCAGGTCAGGGAGAACGTCTTCCTCGACCGGATGATCAGCACCCTCTCCGCTGCCTTTGCGCTCCTGGCGACACTGCTCGCGGCGATCGGTCTGTATGGTGTGCTTGCCTACACCGTTGCCCAACGCACGCGCGAAATCGGGGTGCGCATGGCGCTCGGTGCCAATGCCGGGAGAGTACGCGCCATGGTGCTGAAGCAGGTCGGGCTCATGACGCTGATTGGCGGCGCGGTTGGCATGGTCGCCGC
>DAIUET010000221.1:0-5550 GCA_036845045.1 Gemmatimonadaceae bacterium
AATCGTTCCCGTCTTCAACGAGGAACAATCCGTCGGTCCGCTCGTTGACGCGGTGCGCAATGCCATGCAGCCATGGCGCAACGACTGGGAGCTCGTCTTTGTAGACGACGGGAGCGAGGATGCGACGGTCGACGCCATCAGGAGGCAGGGGCTCGAAGAGCCGCGGCTCCGGCTGGTCCGCCTGGCGCGGAACTACGGCCAGTCGGCGGCCATGCAGGCGGGCTTCGACCATGCCCGCGGTGACATCATCGTGACGATGGATGGAGACCTTCAGAACGATCCGCAGGACGTCCAGCCACTGATCGCGAAACTGGAAGAGGGCTTCGACCTCGTGGCCGGATATCGCGAACGACGCCAGGATCTTCTTCTGTCGCGACGGATTCCATCCAGGGTCGGGAACATGGTGGTCCGCTGGGTCACGGCGATCCCGCTGCGGGACACCGGATGCACGCTGAAGGCGTTCCGGCGTGAACTCCTGGAGAGGCTCAGGCTCTACTCGGACCTCCACCGCTTCATTCCGGCGCTGGCGGTTTCCCTCGCCGGCGCCCGGATCACGGAGATTCCCGTGCGACACCACCCGCGCGCCTTTGGCCGGAGCAAGTACGGCATCTCGCGCGTGGCCAAGGTACTCGCCGACCTGCTGACGCTCGTTATGCTCCGCCGCTTCCGCGAGCGTCCTCTCGTGATGTTTTCGACCGGAGGGATAGCCGCCCTGACGATGGCCGTGCTGACGTCGGTGCTCGCCCTGCTGGACGCCTGGGACTGGGTCGACAGTGGCAGCGTGGTCGTGCTTTCGGCGGTCGCGATCTGCTGGTTCACCCTGGCGGGATTTCTCGTCATGGCTGGCCTCATCGCGGAGAGTTCTCTCCACGTGGAGCGGGATGCCCAGCCATTCGACAGCATGCTTCTGCGGCAGGTCGAGTCGTGAGCGGTCCGACCCTGAAGGCCTCGATCGTGGTCGTGGTCTCGGAGCGCTCGGAGCCGTTCGTCGACTTCTACCAGGAGTACGCCGAACCGCTCCGCGCGAGTGGAATGACACACGAGTTCATCTTCGTGGCGCCGGCCAACAAGCGTGCGCAATTGCAGCCGTTGATTCCGCTGCGGGACCAGGGAGAGCCCATCGTCCTCTTCGAGGCCGCGCGGTTCGTCGGCGAAGCGGCACTGCTTCGTTCGGCACTGCTGCATGCCCGAGGTGAGATCATCCTAGTGCTGGCCGCCTACCGGAGGGTAGCCGCCGATGCCCTCCCGCGGCTGCTCCGAGCCATCGACGACGGCGCGGACCTGGTGGTGGCCCAGCGTTCGGCAGCCGGCGAAGCTCCCGCCAATCGCATTCAGCGTCGAATGGTGCACGCCTTTATCCGTGCACTGGTCGGAGGCTCCTTTCGCGACCTCGGGTCCGGCGTGCGTGCCTATCGGCGCGAGGTGCTGGGCGAGCTACCGCTCTACGGGGAGTTCTCCAGGTTCCTCCCGCTGTTTGCCATCCGCGAGGGCTTTCGCGTGGAGGAGATCGAGGTGCCTCAGCACCCTGCCGACCAGAAGACGCGCATCTATTCGCCAGGAATCTATCTGCGGCGGCTGCTCGACCTGCTGACGGTCTTTTTCCTCATCCGGTTTCGCGAAAAGCCGATCCGTTTCTTCGGGCTCCTCGGCAGTGGCGTGAGCCTGACCGGACTGGTCATCATGGCCATCCTGGGCGCGCAGCGCCTCGGCGGTCAGCCCCTGGCCGATCGTCCGATGCTTCTGGTGGGGGTGCTGCTGTTCGTACTCGGGGTGCAGGGGCTGGCGCTTGGCCTGATCGGCGAGATCATCGTCCACGCAGGCGCGAAACGACGGACTGTCTACCGGTTATCTCCGCCGAGGTCTGAGTGACGATCGTGGTGGGGTTAGGCACGGAGGAAGACGGTGGTGCGGCTCTCGTCGTCGACGGCAGGATCATCGCGGCGGTCAACGAAGAACGCTTGTGCCGGATGAAAATGGCGATGGGGTTCCCGCACCAGTCGCTCCGCGAAGTGCTCCGGCTGGGCGGCGTCACCTTCGATCAGGTTGACGCGGTGCTGGTGGGAGGAACGCGGGAGATCTTCATCCCGGGCCTTTCGCCTTTCGACGGCTGGTTCCAGTACACGCCTCGTGGCGCGGGTGGTGTCTTCAAGCGGGCGGCGGCCCGCTTCTCTGGAGTCGGTGGCACCTTGCCCGCGCTGGAGCGGATGTACTACCTGGCACTCGAACCCAGCTTCGCCAATCGCCGCCGGCAGATCCGCCGCATTCTCAGCCGCGATCATGGTGTGCAGTGTCCGGTGCATTTCGTGGACCATCACCTCTGTCACGTGGCGGCGGCCTATCACACCAGTGGATTCAGTGACGCCCTGGTCTGTTCGGTCGACGGCGGAGGCGATGGGAAGAGTTCGTCGATCTACGCTGCCCGGAAGGGACGCCTCGAGTGCCTGCATGAGACCCGCGCCTTCGACTCCCTGGGCAATTACTACGCCTATGTGACCCACATGATGGGATTCCGTGCCATGCGCCATGAGGGGAAGGTCACCGGCCTCGCCGCACACGGCAATCCTCGTTATGTGGACCTGCTCCGGGAATTCATCGACGAAGCGGGTGGAACACTGGTCAATCGCGGAGGCGCCGTCTTCAGTGAGGCGATCCGCAGGCTGCAGCGGCGGCTGCCGGCCGACTGGAATCGCGAAGATCTGGCGGCCAGCATCCAGCGGCATTTCGAGGATGTGACCCGGCGCTACGTCTCGCACTGGGCCCGCCGCACCGGGCTGCGCGACGTGGCGCTTGCCGGCGGCGTCTTTGCGAATGTTCGCGTCAACGAAGAGGTCTGGCGTCTTCCGGAGACGTCCCGCGTCTTCATCCATCCGGGAATGACGGATGCGGGACTCGCCGTTGGCGCGGCACTCGCGGCGTGCGTGCCGGGCGTCCTGGATCGGCCGATGGCAGCCGATCGCGAACCGCTGAAGGACGTGTACCTGGGCCCCACGATCGACGAGGCAGACATCGCGCGGACTCTCGTGCGCCACGGACTTCAACCGGAGGCCTTGAGTGCCCAGATGCCGGAGGTGATTGCCGACCTCCTCGTGCAAGGTTACGTGGTCGCGAGAGCGGCGGGGCGAATGGAATACGGGCCACGCGCGCTCGGGAACCGTTCGATTCTGTACCAACCCTCGGATCCGGCAGTCAACGACTGGCTGAACAAGAACCTGCGTCGTACCGAATTCATGCCATTTGCCCCGGCGATACTGCACGCCGAGCGGGAACGGTGTTTCGGCGACATGACCGGCGCCGAGCACCCGGCCGAGTTCATGACCATGACCTTCCACTGCACCGCGTGGATGCGGGATGCCATGGCGGGCGTCGTGCATCTCGACGGGACCGCCCGTCCGCAACTGGTGCGGTCGGATCGGAACCCCACGTTCCATGCGATCCTGACGGCGTTCCAGGCTCGAACCGGTCTGCCGGGCGTGATCAATACCAGCTTCAACATGCACGAGGAGCCCATTGTGTGCAGCGCGGACGACGCCGTCCGCGCGTTCCTGGAGGGGAACCTCGATTATCTGGCGTTAGGCGACTCCCTCATTCGCCATCCGCGCGGTGTCCAGCGAACGCTCCGACCCGCCGGTCGGGTGACTCCTCCCGCCTGAATCGGGGATGACCAGTGCCCCGCGGCGGCCCGAAGTGGTACGGGGACCGCTCTTTGTGGACGCGCACGCGCACTTCCATCGTGTCTTCGAGCTCCCGCGCTTCCTGTCGGCGGCCGCACGGAATGTCGGTGAGGCGGCCATCGCCGGCGGCCTGCCTGAGGGCCCCGTCGGCGTGCTTCTTCTGGCGGAAGGTCGGGACGAGCAAGCGTTCGAGCGCCTCCAGGCCGGGCATTCGGGCGTGCCTGACTGGTCGATTGAATCCACCGCGGAACCGGAGTCCCTCCTTGTCCGTGAGTCCGGCCGCCTCGCGCTGATGGCCATGGCGGGGCGACAGATCGTGACATCCGAAGGCGTCGAGGTGCTGGCACTGCTCTCCGCGGAGCCCCTCACGGATGGCCTGTCCCTGACGGAGACCATGGCGGAAATCCAACGCGTGGACGCGGTGCCGGTCCTCCCGTGGGGCTTCGGCAAATGGACGCTGCGGCGAGGGTCTTTGGTGGCGTCGCTCCTCAGAACTGGTGACGGTCACGTATTCCTGGGAGACAACGGCGGCCGACCTGGGTCGGCGCCGACTCCTTCGCTCCTGGTCGAAGCGCGCCGGCGGAGCGTGCCGGTACTCCCGGGCTCTGACCCGTTCCCGTTCCGCGATGAGCAGTCGCGGATCGCGGCGTACGGGTTCATCGCCGATGTGACCATCGACGCGGACCGTCCGGCCGCAGGGCTCCGTGCCTGGCTGCGCGCACTCGATGGATCGCCGCCGGCCTACGGGCGCCTGGAGACGTTAGGCAGGTTCGCCTGGAACCAGGTGCGGATCCAGTGGCGGAAGCGCACGGGTCGCGCCGGCTGACCGGCCGTTCAGTCTCCGGTATGCGCCGACGTCAGCGCGCGATGGGCTTCACGCTCGGCCTCGGCGGTGACGAGGCCCCGCGGACCGAGTTCGCAGCGCCGCCAGAGCAGGTCTGCCGCGGTTCGCGCCTGCTCCTCTCGTGCGCCATAGACCAACTGCGCGAAGATGACCGGCGCGTCCGGCGAGATCCGGCAATCACCGCCGTCAACCTCCTTCGACAGAGCGATGACGCGCTCATAGCGTGAGCCATACGCACGGACGAGGTGTTCCAGCACGTCGTCGGGCAACAGCCGGGTGTATCGTGCCCTCGCGTCCGCCAGCATGCTCGACGGGCTGTGAACAGGTTTGCCGGGTAGTGGCATTGTCAACGGCCCCGCAGTTCGGGGGCGTGAACCTCCGATGAGCCGGTTCACGATTTCCGCTGCCAGGCGACGCGCGGTGGTGAACTTCACGCTCACCACACTGAGTGCCCCGGCGACGCCTTCGGGTCCGTGATCGATGACCCGGTGGCGCTTGAGGAGGCGAACGCGGCTCGACGTTTCCGGGCCCGCAACCGGAAGCAATCCCCACTGCACCACCTGCACGTCGTCCCGGGTGATTCTCACCGGCGGTGAAGCCGCCGCAATTTCCTCGAGGAAGTGCTCGACATGCTCATCGGGGAGAACCGCGTTGGTGGGATCGCCGCGGAACGGGAAGTGGGCGGTGCCAATCAGTTGCTGTCCCCGCCACGGCACGATGAGGAGCTGGCGTCCGCCGGCGCCCAGCTTTCGATCCGGATCCGCCGCGCCGCCGGACACGGTGTAAGCGCGCGTGTCAGCCGGTACGCGCGTCACCAGGTTCAGTGCCACCGAGTACTGCTGCTGCCCCGATCCTTGTTCACCGGCGATCAGGCGTGCGACCTCCCCCGACGCGGCACCGGTGGCATTGACGAGGTGGCGCGCGCGAATCTCCACGACCTCGCTGGTCAGCACATCACGCAGCCTTGCCCCGGTTACCCGACCGTTCGTGATGATGGGTCCATCGAAGGTGACGTGATTCGCTGTCACCGCCCCG
>DAIUET010000222.1:0-5347 GCA_036845045.1 Gemmatimonadaceae bacterium
TCTCCTGGTGTCAAACGAAGCCCTGCCGGTGTATGCCCGCGCTGCGCGTCATCCAGCAGGCATTCGCCCACGCCCCGATTGCATACTCGGTGCGTAGAGCATAGGTCTCTGTCCCTTACCGCGAGGACCGCATGACAGTTCGACGTTTCAGCGTCGTCGCGTCACTCGCACTGGCGCTGGCTGCCTGCGGCCGTGAAACGGTCGCCCCCCAAGGTACGCTCGTGGGACGCTTTGGAGGTCGCGCGGTGGAGCTGGTGGCGACCGGTGAAGGTGTTCGCGTGCAGTTTACCTGCAACGTCGCGCAATTCGCGCGTCCGCTCATCGCGTCGACCGATGGGGCGTTCTCGCTTTCACCGACGCTCGTGCCGCTCGGCAACGGCAGGGGAACAGCCGCGGTCATGATACGCGGTGTGACCCGTTCCACCGAGATCGAGTTTGACGCGATCTGGTTGGCTTCATCGGGTGTCGTCACGACGACGCACTACACCGTGCGCGCCGACCAGCCCGCTGACCACTCCAACCTCGCGTGCCTGGCGGGAACGTAGCGCCGACAGCTCGGAGCGTTGTCGCTTCGCCCGGGACCACCAATAACCCACACACACGAGCATGACGGTAGAGCTGCGGCGGCTCGGTCCAGACGATGCAACAGTGCTCGAGCGCGTCGCGGAGGACGTGTTCGACGGTCCCGTCGTGCTCGCCCTCGGCAGGGAGTTCCTCGACGATCCCCGGCATCATCTGATCGTCGCGCTCGATGATGGGGTGGTCGTCGGGATGATTACCGCGGTGGATTACGTTCATCCCGATAAACCGGCGCAGCTGTGGATCAACGAGGTCGGTGTAGCGCCGAGCCACAAGCGCCAGGGCATCGGGCGCGCCTTGCTGCGCGCCATGCTCGAGCATGGGCGCCGGTGCGGGTGCACAGAAGCGTGGCTCGGCACGGAGCCCGACAACCTGGCGGCTCGCGGGCTGTATGAGGACGGAGGCGGCAAGGCTGAACCGTTCATCCTCTACTCGTTCGACCTCACACATGACGACTCACAGCCCGCTGCCAGCCAGCAGGCATTGCGGGTTCCCTGATCTGCGGGTGTCCGCATAGTTTCTTCCCGGCGGGAGGTCGGCACTGCTGCTGAGGCTTGCGGCGGGATCCGCCGTTCGCGACGGCCATCGTTGACGATCGTTAGGCCGCCAGGCCTACAGTGGGCAACATGGAGTTCCTCATGGCTGCGAACCCAAACCACCTGCCGGAGAACACCTCCATCATCATGCCGCGGTTGGTGTGCCGCGACGCTGCCGCCGAGATGGAGTTTTGCATGCGGACGTTCGAGGCCGAAGAGCTCAATCGCCGGCCGGGACCCGACGGGACTGTCGCCCACGGCCTGCTGCGGATCGGCGGCGAGATGCTCATGATCGAAGGTGAGTGGCCGACTTTACCGAGCCGTGCGCCGGTGCCCGACGGCACTTCACCTGTCGTCGTCTTCGTCTATGTACGAGACGTGGACGCAACGGTCGGGCGAGCGGTGTCGAACGGCGCCCGTGTCCTGGTTCCACTCCAGAACCAGTTCTGGGGTGACCGGATCGCCTGGTTCATGGATCCGGCGGGACACGTGTGGACGGTTGCTTCCCGGATCGAGGACACCGGGGCGGAGGAGCGGACGGCGCGTTGGGAGAAGATCCTGGCCGAGGGTGGCGCGTAATGCATGGCGCGTCGGTGTGTTCTGGCGTGTCCTCACGCTGGCCTTCGAGTTTCTCGCCGGTCACTTTCTCTTTGCCGAACCCTGGGCGAACCTGGTCGCGGAATACAACGTGCTCGGGGGGCGTCTGTGGAGTGGGGTGCCGCGTACCTCGCTTTTGGCCCCCGTCCTGACATACAATCTGGTGGCCAGCAAGAATGCGAGATGAACGCAAAGGGGCATTGGCAGACCATTTATCAGGCGAAGGGTCCTGAGCAGCTCAGCTGGTTTCAAGCTGAAGCCACATTATCTCGCGACCTGATCGTTCGCTTCGCACCGGACAGGGACGCGCAGATCGTCGACGTCGGTGGAGGCGCTTCCACGCTGGTGGACGGGCTGCTGGTCGCGGGATACCGCCACGTGACAGTCTTCGATCTCTCCGCCGCTGCACTTGCACATGCCCGCCGGCGGCTCGGCGCCGCCGCGGCGAGCGTGGAGTGGCGGGAAGACGATGTCCTCAGCGTTCAGTTCCCCGAGGGTGCCGTCGATGTCTGGCATGATCGCGCCGTCTTCCACTTCCTGACCGCGGCGGAAGATCGGGAACGGTATGTCGCCCAGGTTCGTCGGGCCGTGAAACCCGGCGGTCTCGTACTGGTGGCCACCTTCGCTGAAGATGGCCCCACACGTTGCAGCGGGTTGGAAACGAGACGGTACTCACCAACCGCCCTGCATGCGGAGTTTGGTGACGACTTCGCGCTGGTCTCGAGTCAGCGGGAAGGGCACATCACCCCAACAGGCGTGGAGCAGGCGTTCACCTATTGCGTCTGCCGATACCGCCCCCGCGATGAAGCGCGGGGCGCGGGCCTTGTAACATCAGGGCTAGGGGTAACGGGCGGTTGAACTGAGGAAGTCGGACTACGCAGGGAAGGACTTTCCGGACTACCCACCCCAACCGCCAGCCATGGCGCCGTGGGAGGGAACGCGATGAGAACGCATATGGTGATCCATGTCGGCCTGCTGTTCGCCGCATTTCACCCCCGACCGGCTTGCAGCCAGGTTCCCGATCGACCATCGCTTCTGCAACTCAATCGGCGACTCCTCGAATCGGTGTTCCTGCGCCAGGATACGTCCCTTCTGGCGGCAACGGCCGTGCCTGACCTGCTGGTCGTTCCGCCCGGTGGAATCGTCGAGAACAAGCGGCAATTACTGGCCGGTGTGCGGAATACCGTGATGGATTCAGTGCGCATCGACGACGAGCAGGTCGTCGGCGATTCTGCCGCCGCCGTCGTCGTGGCGCGCGTCACACGGCTTGGTCCCGTCCCCGGAGGCGTCGGAACGGGGAGAATGAGAATCATGAACGTTTATGTCCGGTCGCAGGGCAGATGGCGGCTTCTGGCTCGCTCAGTGACGCCGTGTATCGAGAGAGCCGTCGCTGCTGGTCGGTGTTAGCCTGTCGGGCGTGCGGAAACGCGGACTCACTGTTGCCGGAGGAGCGCCGTGGACGATTCGCGATTACGATCCGTGGCAGCGATATGCCTCGTGCTCGGTGCGCTGCTCGGCGTGGCGGGTACGTTCGCGCCGTCCGCCGGGTTGCGCGCCCTGGCGTGGGGAGTGGACGGTACTCTCCTGATCGTGGCAACTTCACTGCTCACCATTCATCATGTGCGCCGCGGAAACGAGATCGCTGCGGCTGGGTTCCTGGTCTTTGTCGCCGGCGAGACACTGATCGTTTCCGGCTCTGCCATGGACCTTGCGGCCAGCACGCCGATGTTCGCCGGTGGGGTCGCGCTGTGGGCCGCTTCGCTCACCCTGGTGAGCGTCGCCGGCGTGATGCCGATGCTGGTCAGGAGCGTTGCCCTTGCCGGCGCGGTCCTGTTTGCCGTCACCGCCGTGCAGATCTTCTCGGGGCGTGAACTGACACCCTTGTCCAGGCCGTTGCCGTTTTTCGCCTATCCATTCCTGGCGGCGACACTTGTCGGCTGGGCATGGACGACGTACCGATCCGCCGCTGAGCCCCACGTCGCCGCCTAACGATACACCCGCGGCCCACAGCATTGCGCTCCCTCGGGGCCGTCCGAGGAACGGGGAACTCGGCCGTTCATCCCCGGGTAGACGAGCGGTCTCCGATTGTAGCTTGGGGGGTCTCTGCTGGTGTCATCGGCGATGTTTCGACGTGCCGCAGTCCTTTCGTCACTGCTTTTCGGCGCCTGCGCGGGGGATGCCGCCGCACCGCTGAGTGTGGTTGTGGGCCGTTTTGGTGGCCGGGGCTCGGAACTGGTCGCATCCGCTGACCGCGTGCACGCGCAGTTCGTCTGCGGCGGCGCGGACTTCGAGCAGCCGATTCTTCCGGAATCGGACGGCCGGTTTGCACTCGCTCCGGTGCTGGTGCCGTCTCGAAACGGGACGGTCGCGCTCGCGATCAAGGGCGTGATCAGCGCCAACCAGATCGCCTTTGACGCCGTTGCGCTATCGGCGTCCGGCGACGTTACGACGACGCGCTACGTCGTGGAACTCGACCGGCCGGCCGACTACACTGGGATGGCCTGCCTGGCCGATGGAGCGGCGGCACAAGGAAGAGCGAAGAGCGAATAGCGAATAGCGGCTGGCGGCTTTCAATCACACATTCTGGGGCTACTGTGCACGCGTTCACTCGAGTCGTTCTCGCGTTGCTTCTTGCGCCGGCACCAGTGGTATCACTTGCTCAAGCGCCGAGGACTCTGGTGGCCGTGCTGGCTCACCCGGATGACGAGGGCCCGGCCGCGCCGATACTCGCTCGTTATGCGCGCGAGGGTGTGAACGTTCACCTGCTCATCGCGACCGATGGAGGGCAGGGCACCGGCTTCGCCGCGGCTCGCGGGGACTCGGGGCCGCGCGACCAGGACCTCGTGCGGGCGCGTACCGAAGAGGCCCGGTGTGCCGCGCAGGCGCTTGGCGCGCAGCCGCCCATCCTGCTGAGCTTTCCGGACGGGAAGCTCGGGGACTACGCCGGTGATCGGGGGCTCGTCTACCGATTGACCCAGCGTATCGGCGAGGAGCTGCGCCGATTGCAGCCCGACGTGATTGTGACGTGGGGACCGGATGGCGGGATGGGGCATCCGGACCATCGCATGGTGAGTACGATCGTGACGCAGTTGCAGCGCGCGGGCGCCCCTGGGATATCCGAGCGCATCTTCCACATGTACCTGCCCGCCGAAGCCATGCGCGCGATGAATCCGCAGCGTGGCGCGCCGCCCCTCCTCGTGCCGGACATCAGGTATGCGACGACGCGCGTGTCGTTCACGCCCGCAGATCTGCAGGCCGCGGCGCTGTCGATGACGTGTCACAGGTCGCAGTTCACGGCCGAGGAGGTGCAGCGGGTGACGGCGGCTCTGGCGCAGTTCTGGAATGGCTCAAGCCCGCTCATTCCCGCGTTCCCGACCGGTGCGATCACCGACCTGTTCCAACGTTAGGCGGCTGATTTGCTGTGCGCGCTGTGCGGCCCTGTGCGCCACTGTGGTCAAGCTGATTACGGGAACCGGCTGTTGGCACGGGAAGATGACGCTCGGTGGCTGAGCCTGTGAAGCTTCTCGTCGCCGCTGTCCTATTTGGGCGGTTCCACTTCAACTGCCGGGCATGTCGCGGAAACCGTGAGCGGCACCACCAGGCGTCGTGCACGCGAATCGCTCAGGTTCCATGTG
>DAIUET010000223.1:0-2599 GCA_036845045.1 Gemmatimonadaceae bacterium
GGCCTCTGGCCTCTGGCCTCTGGCCTCTGGCCTCTGGCCTCTGGCCTCTGGCCTCTGAACTCTGAACTCTGAACTCTGAACTCTGAACTCAGTAACGATAATGCTCCGGCTTGTACGGCCCGTCGTTCGCTACGCCGATGTACGCGGCCTGATCGGGGGTAAGCTCCGTCAGCTTTACGCCAAGCTTGCCGAGGTGGAGCCGCGCGACCTTCTCGTCGAGATGCTTCGGAAGCGTGTACACCTTGCGTTCGTACTGGTCGGCGCGCTGGTGCAGCTCGATCTGCGCCAGCACCTGGTTTGAGAACGACGCCGACATCACGAAGCTCGGATGCCCCGTGGCGCAGCCGAGATTCAGCAGGCGACCCTCGGCCAGAATGAGCACCGAGTGCCCGTCCGGGAAAATCCACTCGTCGTACTGCGGCTTGATGTTCACCGTCCGGATCCCCGGGACCCGCTTCAATCCGGCCATGTCGATCTCGTTGTCGAAGTGGCCGATGTTGCCGACGATCGCCTTGTCCTTCATGCGCGCCATGTGTGCGGTCGTGATGACGTCCTTGTTGCCCGTGGCCGTGATGAACACGTCGGCCGTCGACACCACGTCGTCGACGGTCGAGACCTGGAACCCTTCCATGGCCGCCTGCAGCGCACAGATCGGGTCGATCTCGGTCACCACGACGCGAGCCCCCTGGCCGCGCAGCGCCTGTGCGCATCCCTTCCCCACTTCGCCGTAGCCACACACGACCGTGACCTTGCCGCTCAGCATGACGTCCGTGGCACGGTTCAACCCGTCGATCACCGAGTGACGGCAGCCGTAGATGTTGTCGAACTTCGACTTGGTGACCGAGTCGTTCACGTTGATAGCCGGGAACAGCAGCGTGCCGTTCCGCATCATCTCGTACAGGCGGTGCACACCGGTGGTCGTTTCTTCAGACACGCCACGTATCGCCGACGCAATCCTGGTCCAGCGCCCGGGATTCATCCGTGCCTGGTCGCGCAGCAACTGAAGAATCACCCCCCACTCCTCGGGGTCCTTGTCGGGGTCGAAGGCGGGGATCTCTCCCGCCTTCTCGAACTCCGCGCCCTTGTGCACCAGCAGCGTTGCATCGCCGCCATCATCGAGCAGGAGGTTGGGGCCGGAGCCGTCAGGCCACATCAGCGCCTGCTCGGTACACCACCAGTATTCGTCGAGGGTTTCGCCCTTCCAGGCGAACACCGCGATCCCCTGGGGGTTCTCGGGGCTCCCATCGCGTCCCACGGCAACGGCGGCAGCGGCGTGATCCTGGGTAGAAAAGATGTTGCACGAGACCCAGCGCACGTCGGCGCCCAGATCAACGAGCGTCTCGATGAGGACCGCCGTCTGCACGGTCATGTGGAGCGAGCCCATGATCTTCGCGCCGGCCAGCGGCTTCGCGCCCCGATACTCCGCCCGAATGGCCATGAGGCCGGGCATCTCGTGCTCGGCGAGCCGGATTTCCTTGCGGCCCCATTCCGCGAGTCCGAGGTCGGCAACCTTGAAAGCCGGCCGGTCCAGGGCGGTCGCCGCGGGGCGAACTGTCGTCGTCATTGATCTGTTCCTCTCCATGATGTTGCGGTGATGAATCCGTCGGTGCCCGGCGCGCTATGCTCTGCCCTGCTTCACGCCCGTCGCCACGAACAGCTGCGGCGCTTTGGCGCCAGGGTCGGGAGGCAGCGCAATCACGCGTGCCGCCGGGAATCCCGCGCCCGGCAACCACTCCGTCATCTGTGTCTCGGAAAAGCCCAGCCAGACGTGGCCCATCCGTTCCCGATACTCGGTCTCGTTATGCGGCCGGAAGTCGATCACAAGGAGCCGCCCTCCGGCGCGCAGCGCGCGGTACGCTTCCGCCAGGACGAGCCGTGGATCGGGCGCGTGGTGGAGCACGAGCGAGACGATGGCGGCATCCAGTTCGGCGTCCGCGATCGGCAGCGCCTCCAGGTCTCCGAGGCGCAGCTCGATCCCCGGCACGCCGTCCAGTCGCTGGCGGGCCCGCTCGAGCATGCTGGCCGACCCGTCGACGCCGATGACGCGCCGGACGAAGGGGGCCAGCAATGCCGTCAGGTGTCCGCTGCCACACCCCAGATCGCCAACCACCCAGGACGCATCCAGCAGGCCAAGCAACGCGCCACCTCCTACCGCGCTGCCGAAAAGCTCCTGTCGAACCGCGTCCCACGATTCTCCGGCCTCGGCAAAGAACTCGCGGGACTTCGAGCGCCGCTGGGCGATGACGTCGCGCAGCCGGACCCGGTCGCGATCGTGGGACGCGTCTCTTCGCAGGTCATCCGCAACCACGGACCACAGTCGTTCCGCGGCTGGATCGAGCGTCTCGTTCCGCGAATAGAAGCGGCTCGTTGCTTCCTGACGGGTGCGCACCCAGTTGTCATCCGAGAGGACGCGCAGGTGCCGACTCACCGTTGATTGCGGAAGGGAAAGCACCGCACACAACTCACCCACAGTGAGTTCGTGCTGCTCCAGCACGAGCAGGATCCGCCCTCTGGTGGGGTCGGCCAGCGTGGCGAGTCGGTCGTGAACTTGGGCGGTAGCAGTCATATCCGTCAATCCGGATAGAATGCTAGACTAAAC
>DAIUET010000223.1:2699-5257 GCA_036845045.1 Gemmatimonadaceae bacterium
TCACATCCTGGGCGAAAACATGATGTGCGCCTTCGGAGTGCCCGGGAACATGATCCAGGGCGCGTTCTCCTGTGGTTTGTCGCTCAGCCCGGTGGTCGCCGTGGTCGCGTAGGGGATGTAGACCACGTACAGCCAGCGCGCACCGGGCGCCGTCTTCGTCACCGGATCGAACGCTCCGCCCGTCAGCGAATAGAGTGTCGAAGGGTTGGTCGGAATCTTCAGCGCACCCGACTTTGCTTCGCGGAACCGCACCGTGTCCACCTGGGGTCCGGTCACGCCACTCACGCGCAGTTCCCTGCCTCGCGCCATGAACGGCTCCATCGATTCGTGATAGCAGGCGACATGGAACTGTGGAATCTTCGGGTCATCGGCCAGGCAGATCATCGATCCCGACCCCTTCCGCAGCACCGTGAGTTTTCCGTCGCCTTTGTAGCCGAGAACCGTCGCTGCGGTGCGGGCGTCGGCCGGGAGCGGAAGGACCGCTGCGGCGATCTGGTCCTCTGCCGAAGCGATCGTTGGCGTCTGAGCGCCCGCGACCACCGCGCCGAAAAGGGTGGACGCCATCGTCAATCGAAGACACGTGCCCATGCGTGGGTCTCCCGTTTACGTGAGTGACTCGAGCCCCGCGCGCAGGCGCGGCAGCGACGCTTCTATATCCGCCACCGATACGGCGCCAACCGACAGCCGGAACCACCCTTCGTCGGTCGATGAGCCAAAGGCGTCGAACGGCACAACCGCCATGCCCGACTCCTCCAGCAGCCACTTCCGCACGTCGTCCGCCGTTGTCAGTCGTGCCCCATTTCGTGCCACCCGTCCGCTCAGGTTGAACCGCGCACTCAGGTAGATCGCGCCCATCGGCTCGGTGGCGTCGACGGCATGCCCGTCCGCCTTGAACTGCTGGATGGCAGAATAGAGCAGCTGCAGGCGCTGCTGTACGCCGGCCACCAGCGCCTCGCGGTATGACGCGATGGCATCCGTATCGTCGAGCAGCCGTGCGGTCGCGATCTGCTCGGCGCGCGGCGCCCAGGTGCCGACGTGCGTCAGGATGTTCTCCATGACCTTGATCGCCGGCGCAGGTCCCACCACCCAGCCCACCCTCATCCCGGTCGCTGCGAACGCCTTCGAGATGCCGTCGACCAGGATCGTGTACGGCGCCATCTCCGGTCGCAGCGAGACGGGATTCACGTGCTCCACGTCCCCGAACGTGAGTTGCCAGTAGACGTGGTCGTACATGACGTAGAGCGGCCCGTCTCCCGCGCTCCGTCGCGCATTCTCCTCGAGCACCAGGTCGCAGATCGCGCCTAACGACTCCGCGGTGAACGCAGTGCCGGTGGGGTTGAGGGGGGAGTTGAGCGCCAGCAGCCGCGCGCCGCGGATCACCGGCTCCAGTCGTTCGCGGGTCGGGAGGAACGCGTCCTCGGCGCCGCACTCGAGCGGCACGGCCTCGGCGCCCATCATGTGGCTGTAGTAGTTGTTGTTCCAGGACGGCACGCCAAAGACCACCCGCTCGCCATGGCCAACCAGCGTGCGATAGGTCCCGTAGACTCCCGGCCGTGAACCCGTGGTAATCAGCACGCTCTCCAGCGGATAGGAGAGGCCGAGGGCGTTCTCGTAGAACCGGCAGACGGACTCTCGCAGAACCGGCATGCCAATACCCGGGGGATAGTTGGTCTCGCCTTTCCGCAACGCCTCGATGGTGCCCTCTTCCAGCAGCTTCGGAACGCGGAATTGACGGGGGTCGAAGTCACCCACGGTGAGGTTGCAGATGCGCTCCCCGGCGGCGAGCCGCGCACGGATCTCCGTGGCGATGCGGAGGATCTCCGAGCCCTTCAGCGAGCCGGCAAGGGGGGCCGCCCGGAACGGAGGACCGCTGGTGACGGAGTTGGTGACGACGACGGGGGACGATGTTGACTGGGGCATGGCGAGGGTGGCTGCGCGGTGACCCACAAGTTAGGACCTCGCCACGGATGCCCCAATGTCTACCGCCGGGGTCCCGCTGCGCCCGATGGGCGGGCCGATTTACGCAGGCGGCCCCGAAGCCGTCAAATAGACCAGGGGTGCCCGGAACGGCAGGCCGGGCCACGACTATTATTGACGCAGGCCAACGCCAACGCTACCAGCCGCCTGGAGCCAAATCCTTTGCACCTGAAAGCCCTGGCCCTCTCGTTCAGCCTCGCCTTGCTCGCGGGTGCGCCGACTGACGTTGCTGCACAGGGGCGCCAGTCCGGCGTCCCTATCGTCGCCGGAACTCGCGTTCGGGTGAAGACTCCGAGTCTGGTAGCCCCCCTCGTCGCCAATTTTCTCGAACAGCGCGGCGATACGCTCGTGTTCATCGAGGACGGCCGCGGTCGCGGAGTCTGGTCATTCGAGATCGCGCAGATCGAACGGTTGGAGATGACCGCGGGAGAGGTCGGCCGCAACTCGCGGCCCATCGCTCGCAGCGCAGCCATCGGTGCGGCCATCGGGCTTGGTCTCGGCGTGCTGTTCGCAACCGTGGCCGAACCGTCCGACTCCACCCGTCAGTACAGCAAGCTCCTCACCGGCGTCCTCGGAGCCGG
>DAIUET010000224.1:0-5150 GCA_036845045.1 Gemmatimonadaceae bacterium
GTTCTCGAGGGTGCCAATGTCGCTTGTGTCCGCCCTCAGCTCCGGTGTGACCGGTATCGTCACCGTCCGGCCATCGCGAACCACCTCGAGCGTGAGTTCCTGCCCCGCCGACTCGCTGATCCGTTCGGTGACCTCGGTCCACATGCGGACTGGTGTCCCATTGACCGCGACAATGCTGTCGCCCTTTTCGAGTCCGGCGCGGTCAGCAGGTCGCCCGGCGACGACGGAGTCGACCACGGCAGGGATGTAGGCGCGCCCATTGGCGACGAAGAGCCCCGAATACACGACGAAAGCCAGCACCGCATTCATCGTCACGCCGGCCAGCATGATGATCAGCCGCCCCCAGAGCGGCTTGGATTCGAACCACCGATCCTCCGGCACGGGCCGGGGTCCGAAGGGCACCATAGCGTCCGGATCCCAGTCCTTCGGCCGCGCCTCGACGGCGTGATGCTCACCGGTAATCGTGGGCGACGAGCTGGCCCCCACGGCCGGCACCTTCGGCTGCTCACTGCCGCCCTCGAGGAACGCAGTGGCCTCGTCCTCGCGTGACGCCATCCGGACGAAGCCGCCTAACGGGAGAACGCTCAGGACGTACTCGGTCTCGCCGAACCGGCGGCGCCACAGGGCCGGCCCGAACCCGATCGAAAACCGCGGCGCGTAGACGCCGAGCCACTTGGCGGCCATGAAATGCCCCAGCTCGTGCACCAGCACGACGAGGCCGAAGACGAGGATCGGGGCAAGCCAGGAGAGCATCGGGAAGACTGGAAACAGGAAGCGGGAGGAAACAGGGCAGGAACCAGGCGTTTTACTTCCGCACCTCCCGGGCGACGTGGTCCCTCGCCGCCGCGTCGGCCGCGAGCAACTCCTCACGGGTAGTACCGGGAAGGCCGCCGAGGCGATCCAACGCGGACGAGATCGCCCGGGCGATGTCCACGAATGAAAGCGCAGCGTTGAGGAACAGCGCAACTGCCTGTTCGTTCGCCGCATTGAACACGGCGGGCGCGGCCCCACCGGCCCGTCCCGCCTCGATACCGAGTCGCAGGGCCGGAAAATCGTCCAGCCGCACGCGCTCGAACGTGAGCGGTGAGGCTGCCACCGGATCGAACGAAGCAATCGCCGGTTCATGAATCCGGTCCGGATGTGTCAACGCATAGAGCACGGGGAGCTCCATCGACGGCACACCCAGCTGGGCCAGCACGCTGCCATCCACGAACTCCACCATCGAATGCACCACGCTCTGCGGGTGTACCACGACATCGATGGCGTCGTACGACAGGTCGAAGAGGAAATGCGCCTCGATCACTTCCAGTGCCTTGTTGGCGAGCGTCGCGCTGTCGACGGTGATCTTCCGGCCCATCTGCCACGTGGGGTGACGCAACGCGTCGGCGAGGGTGGCATGGGAGAGCTGCTGGCGGCTCCAGTCCCGGAACGGTCCGCCGGACGCGGTAAGGATCAACCGCCGCACCTCGGCGCGTGGTCGGCCCGACAGGCACTGGAGGATCGCGGAATGTTCGGAATCGACCGGCACGATCTCACCCCCTGCCTCACGTGCCGCGGTGACCGCCAGCTGTCCAGCGACAACCAGCGTCTCCTTGTTGGCGAGCGCGACGCGTTTCCCGGCGCGAAGTGCCGCGAGGGTGGCGTCGAGTCCGGCGGCGCCCACCACCGCATTGAGGACGATGCTCGCGTCAGGCAGCTGCGCTGCCTCCACCAGCGCCTCCGGTCCCAGGCGCCATGTCGCAGGAACGTCGGCCCCATCCGAGACCAGGCCAATGAAGGCGGCACCGGTCGCCTGCGCCTGCTCCGCGAGGAGCGCGGCCTTCGAATGGGAGGTGAGCGCGACGACGTGAAAGCGCGAGGAATGCCTGGCGAGGACGCGCAGGGCAGTGGTCCCGATCGAACCGGTCGAACCGAGGATGGCGACGCCGATGCTCACGAAAGACGGATGTGGGAGATGGGATGGGGGACACAACCCCACATCTTCTCGGACGCCGGCGAACTG
Organism: Gemmatimonadaceae bacterium; assembly: GCA_036845045.1. Lineage (GTDB taxonomy): Bacteria > Gemmatimonadota > Gemmatimonadetes > Gemmatimonadales > Gemmatimonadaceae > JABWBJ01. The sequence goes on from DAIUET010000224.1 coordinate 2,003, forward strand.
GCGGGCTCCATCATTGCGGGGCCGCCAGGAGGAGACGGCTCAGGATCAGGTAGGCGACCGGGATGGCGAAGTAGAGGCTGTCGAGCCGATCGAGCACGCCGCCGTGTGCGCTGAAGAAGGAGGAGCTGTCCTTCACCCCCGCCTCGCGCTTGAACAGGGATTCGACGAGATCGCCCACCTGCCCCACCACGCTGATGACCGCGCCGAAGGCCAGCGCGGTCCACGGGGCGAGGGCCAGCTCGGCGACCGGGCGGAGCACGCGGTCGTTGTAGAGCCATGCGCCAATCATCGTCGCGAGGACGGCTCCGACGGCGCCGGCAACGGTCTTTCCCGGGCTGACGGCCGGCATCAGTTTCCGCCGGCCGAACGCGCGGCCCGCAAAGTAGGCGCCGGTGTCACTGACCCAGGTCAGCGCGATCGGGAAGAACACGAGCACCGCGCCGGCCGCGGGGTCGACCACGAACCGGTGGTGCCGCAGGGCGTAGGCATACGCCAGCGTGGCGCCCGCGTACAGCACGCCGAAGGCCGTGATCGCGATCGAGCCTAACGGACGCTGCGTGGGCGAGCGAGCCCACAGCACCGCGCCGGTGAGGGCGATGAACACCGCGCCCCCCGCGGCCAGCGGGGCGTCGAGCCAGCCCAGGCGCACGGCGTGCGCGCCTAACGGGATGAGGGCCGCCAGGGGGATGCCGATCGCCTCGAGCGCGGGCGTCCCCTGCTCGCGCGACAGGCGAAAGAGTTCCCAGGCGCCGACCCCGGCCAGCAACGCCAGCAGCGCCGCCAGGACCAGGTCCCCCGTATACCCGGCCGCCACGGCGACCGGTATGCCGATCGCGGCCACCAGCACGCGGCGGCCCAGCGCACCGGTCGCCTTCGCGGGACTCGTCAGGCAGTCACCCGGCCGTAACGCCGTTCGCGCCGCTGGAACTCGGCGATGGCGGCGAACAAGTCCGCCCGCGTGAAATCCGGCCACAGCACCGGGGTGATGACGAATTCCGCGTAGGCGAGCTGCCAGAGCAGGAAATTCGAGATCCGCTGCTCGCCCGACGTCCGGATCAGCAGATCGGGATCCGGGCAGTCCGCGGTGTACAGGCGGGCACTCAGCATCGCCTCGGTGATCGCATCCGGATCGAGCGTGCCGGCGGCTGCTTCACGCGCCAGGGCCTGCGCGGCCCGTACGATCTCGTCGCGTGCCCCGTAGGAGATGAACAGGTTGAGCACCAGCCGGGAATTGGCGGCCGTGCGCCCCACGACTTCCGCCACGGCGTCCGACGCCGCGGACGTCAGGCGTGACAGGTCGCCGAGCACGCGGACCCGGACGCCCTTGACGGTGAGCTCATCCGCTTCGCGGCCCACGTACTCCACCAGAAGGCTCATGAGCGCCTCCACCTCACTGGCGGGACGCTCCCAGTTCTCCCGCGAGAACGCGAACAGCGAGAGGAATTCGACGCCGGCTTCCACCGAGCCCTCGATGACCTCGCGCACCGCCGTCATGCCGGACCGGTGCCCGAGCGCACGCGGGAGGTGCCGGTCGCGGGCCCAGCGCCCATTGCCGTCCATGATAATGGCCACGTGCGTCGGCACGTTGCCGTTCCGGCGCACGGTAGACAGCAACTCGTCAGGCGCGGCGCGCACGGAACGTGATCCCGTCAGACTTCCATGATCTCGTGCTCTTTCGCCTTCATGAGCGCGTCGATCTTCGCGATGTACTCGTCGTGGATCTTCTGCAGGTCCTTTTCGGCGTGCTTCACGTCGTCCTCGGAGACGCCGTCCAGCTTCTTCAGCCGCTCGCGTCCCTCGGTCCGCCAGTGCCGCACGCCGATGCGTCCTTCTTCGGCGAACTTGTGCACGATTTTCACCAGGTCCCGACGCCGTTCCTCGTTCATCTGTGGCAGCGGCACGCGGATCATCGGGCCCTGCGTCACCGGGTCCAGGCCCAGTTCCGCCTCGCGAATCGCCTTTTCAATGACCTTGATCTGGGACTTGTCGAAGGGCGTGACGGTGAGCAGCCGCGGCTCCGGCGCGGCGACGTTCGCGACCTGATTCAGCATCATCAGCGTGCCGTAGACTTCGACGCGCACCGTGTCGAGCATGTTGGTGGTCGCCTTGCTCGACCGGACTGACGAGAACTCGTGCCTGACCGAGTCGATCGCCTTGTCCATGTGGCCACGCGCGTCCTTCAGGATCTGCTGGATGGTGCTCATCGAGCGCTGTCCCCCCTGACGAGTGTGCCGACCCGTTCGCCGCGCACGGCCATGGCCACGGCTCCGGGGCGGTGGATATTGAGAACGATCAACGGCAGGTCATTCTCCTTGCACAGCGTGACCGCCGTCTGGTCCATCACCCCGAGTTCCTCGAGCATGACATCGCGATAGCTGATCCGCTCGTAGAACGTGGCGTTGGGGTTCTTCTTGGGGTCCGCGGAGTAGACACCGTCGACGCTGGTGGCCTTGATGATGACATCCGCCTTGATCTGGATGGCGCGCAGCGCGGCGGCGGTATCGGTCGAAAAGTACGGATTCCCCGTGCCACCGGCAAAGATCACGATGCGCCCCTTCTCGAAGTGCCGCAGCGCGCGCCGGCGGATGTACGGTTCGGCGAGTTCCTCCATCCGGATCGCGGTCATGACTCGCGTATCGAGGCCGCGACGCTCCATGACGTCCTGCAGCGCCATGGCGTTGATCACCGTGCCGAGCATGCCCATGTAGTCGGCGGCCACGCGATCGAGGCCCATCTCGGCGAGCTGGCGGCCGCGCACGATGTTGCCGCCACCAATGACCATGCCGACGCCCACACCCATGTTCACGACCGCGCGTACTTCGTCGCAGAACTGGCCGACGCGGTCAAAATCGAAACCGGTCCCCTTCTCTCCGGCGAGCGCCTCGCCGGAGAGCTTCAGCAGGATGCGACGGTAGGATGGCAGGCCGTTATCGGGCATTCGAAGTCTCAGGTCTCAGCCTGGTGGGCTGCGTGCTGATCGCTGCGTGCTGCTGCTGTTGCTGCGTGCGGGGGCTGGGGCGGGGGCTGGGGCTGGGGCTGGTGCTGGTGCTGGTGCCAGGTGCACCAGCACGCTGCACCGTGCAGCAGCGATCCGTCATCAGCACGCAACCGGTTCATTCACCCATCCGGTACCGGACGAACCGCTTGA
>DAIUET010000225.1:0-5148 GCA_036845045.1 Gemmatimonadaceae bacterium
ATTCGACCCGCGTCATGCGTCGGAAGGTTGCCCTCTGGCCTCTGGCCTCTGACCTCTGACCTCTGACCTCTGACCTCTGACCTGACTTTCAGAGCGGTTGCTTGCTCTGTCCCGATGTCGGCTTGGGGAAGAACCGCTCGAAGAAGATGTTTTCCTTCGACGGATCGAACGCCACCCGGGGGCGACGGCGCTCACGCAGCTTGTAGAGCATGTAGCTCCCCACCGCCAGCACCACCGTGACCACGAAGGCGACGATGATGATCGTCGACAGCACGCTGTTCAGGTCCATCGATATCTCCTCAGAGTCGGCCGGCGCGTTCCAGTTTGCCCCACGTCATCCGCACCTTGAACAGCTCCTCGAGCGACGCGAACATCTTGGCCACGTCCACGGTCACGATGAAGAAGAGCCGGTACAGCACTGCATACGGCACGAGCTTCAGGTCCTCCTCCTCCATGGCGACGGCGTACAACGCCGCCGCGACATCGAGGATGGTGAGCATCATCCACCAGTACAGCACGTACTGCGGGATTCCCATGGTGAGGGCCCCGATCGCGAAGACCAGGTTCCCGACCACGTTCACCGAGGGCCAGATCACCGCCTCGAACAGCATCGTATTGAGCGAGATCCAGACGCCGGCGCCGCCCCGCGGCGACACCAGCCATGCCTTCCGCTTGCCTAACGCCTGAAGGATCCCGCGGGTCCAGCGGTAGCGCTGCTTCAGGAGGTCGAGCAGCCCTTCCGGCGCCTCGGTGAAGGCAATCGCCCGCTCCTCGTACTTGATCTGCCACCCGGCGGTCAGGATCTTGAGCGTCAGGTCGGCATCCTCCGCGTAGGTGTCGATCTCGTAGCCGCCGAGCTGCTGCAGCACGTCGCGCCGGAAGATCCCGATGGGACCGGGGATGATGTTGACGGTGCGCGCGAACGCTTGGGCGCGCCGCGCCATGTTCAGGCCCTCGATGTATTCCAGCGCCTGGAGCTTCGTCCACACGTTCCGCCGGTTCACGACCTTCACGTTCCCGGCCACCGCGCCCACGTTGGGGTCGCGAAAGTGCCGGAGTGACGCCTTCAGCGTATCGCGCGACAGGCGCGAGTCGCCGTCCATGCAGAGCACGAATGGATGCCGGGCGAGTGAGATGCCCGTGTTGAGCGCGCTCGCCTTTCCGTTGTTCGACTTGCTGACCACGCGGAGGACCACGTCGCCGTACCGACCCTCGAGCGCCGACGCGCGCGCGTACGTGTCATCGGTCGATCCGTCGTCCACCACCAGGATCTCGTAGGCGGGGTAGTCGAGCGCCAGCAGGCTCCTGATCGCGCTCTCGATGACCGCGCCCTCATTGTACGCCGGAACGATGATCGTGACCGGCGGCTCGAAGAGGTCGAGCGGATCCTCCTCCTCGATACGCGCCTCCAGATGGTGGAGGTAGCCGAGCCAGAGCAGGATGACGTACCGCGCGATGACGACGATGAGGAAGAACAACAGCATGGTCACGCCGAGCGACAGCCACCATGTCCCGAACTCGTACGGGATGTTCAACAGCAGCAGCACCATCGAGCCCAGCGCCGCCAGCACGATCGTGAGCCCCACCAGGAGGATGGCGTAATATCCGGGCCTGAAGGCCATTACCAGGCTCTCCGCACAAAGAGCAGCGCATTCTGCGAGCGGTACCCACCCTCACGCCCGCTCGAAAGCCCGGTCGACAGCAGCAGGTCCCACTCCCCACGCCGGTAGCCCATCTCCAGTCCGGTGGTGAACTGGAACGCCGACAGGTCGTGGCTCGTCGAGTCGGCCGTCCCCGCTGGCTCGCGCATCCAGGCATATCCCGGCATCGCCCGCAGGGCGAAGCTCAGTCCCTGTTCGCGATAACGGGCCAGTTCCAGTCCTAACGACTGTGACACGTAGCGCGCCGGGGAGTAATAGAGCGCGGTCTGCCGGTCGTACGCCATCGCGCTGCCGGCATAGAGCAGCGACAGGGAGGCCGGTAACCGCCGGCGCAACGCCAGCTGGAACGCGGTGCGTGAGTTGTCGTCGCTCACCGCGAGCAGTTCACCCATGGCGTACAGCTCGGCGCGGGTGCCGATGGGGAACGACAGGCTGCCCTGGGTGGCGAGCGTCGTCGAGGGACCGCCGGCGGCACCGAGCAGGCGAGGCGCCCAGAGCGTCTCGTACGCCGGCGCCCGGCGCACCGAGCCCCTGAGGCGGGCATTCCCGGCGAAGCCGTCGGCGACGAATGAGCCCCGTACGAGCGGAGAGAAGCTTCCGTGGTCCAGTACCCCTAACGACGCGGTGAGCTTGGACGTGCCCATGCGGCTCGCGATGGTCACGTCGGCCCCGAAGGCCTCGAGCCGACCTTCACTGCCGGCAAACAGTTGCGACGCCGACCGCATTTCGCCGCTCAAGGTCAGCACGGATCCGGACGCCAGCGGCAGGCCGAAGGCCTGGCTCAGCCGCAGTGCATACAGGTCGAATCCGGCATTGTCACTGATTGCCTGCATGCCGGAGCCGAAGTCGCTGCCCGACAACTCGCCGGGAAGCAGAAGCCGGGCATCGATGGCCCGATCGAGGTGGCGCAGGGCGTTGCGCACGCCCGTGTCGCCGGGGGCGCTGCGGAGCGCCAGCCGGTACCAGGACGCGGAGCGGGCGAAGTCGCCCTGCCAGCGATAGTGATCGCCGAGCTGGCGCTCCGTCTCGGCGTGCGGCGTGAGTCTCTCCGATGCCAGAAGGTCGGCCTCGCCGCGCCTGGCGTCACCGGACCAGAGATATGTCTGGCCGCGCTCGAACAGGAGCGGCGCGGTGCGGTGCTGCTCGATGAGAGCGGTGTATTGGGCGATCGCTCCCTGCCAGTCGCCCGCCCGGGCCCGCAGGCGCGCGAGGTCCAGAGCAATCGTGCTGTCCGTCGGGTGGTCGCGAACCCACGAGTCCAGCACTGCGATCGCTGCCTGCAAGCGGCCGGACCTGGTCATGATATACGCGCTGTCGCGGACCAGTTGACGCGGTGACGCCTGCCACGCAGGTGCTTCCGACGCTGGGCCGGGATCGCCTGCTGCAGGCGGAGTTACCGCCGGCGCCGGCGTGTCCCGCCGCGTGGAATCAACCACCCGACTGTCCGTCGTCGGAGACGTCTGGGAGAGCGGCCGCCGGGATGTCTGGCGAGTGTTCGACGCCGCGGACGGACGTGCTGGAGCGCGCGTGGCTGACGCGCCGGGTGCAGCTGGAGCAGCCTGACTCTCTGATGGGCTCGGGAATTTCCCCGGATTGATAGCGACGGGGGCTGGGGGCCCCGGCGCGGCCGTTGTGGAAACGGGCGCGGACGTCGCTTCCATCATGGCCGCGTTGCGCGAATACACTAGCCGTGCCGCCAGTGACAGCCCCGCAACCGAGACCAGAACGACGAGGAAGTACCTGAAGCCGCGCATCAACTGGCCGGTGGCGCACCGATCAGATCGCGCACCGCATCCTCATTGGCCGGGAAGCCGAGCGCCTCGATCTCGATGTCACCATAGCCCAGCCGCAGCGCGTGCTCGCGCATCCGGATCTTGAGCGAGGCGAGGTCCTTCGGACGGGCGCTGTCGAGGTACGCGATAACCCGCTTGCCCAGGATACCGACAAGGTCGCCGCTTTCGACGCGCACGATGTCGAGCGCCAGCCGCGCGAGCCGGGTGAGTTCCCCTTTCTCCGGTGTGATGAGGAACAGCGTGAAGAACGGAAGCTGGTCGCGCTCGAGATACGAGCGTACGCTCCGGGTCAGCGCGTCACCGCTCATCGGCTCGTAGGTCGAGCCGTCGGTCGTGGGCTGCAGGACGATGCCGGGTTCCGGCCTGGCCGACATCAGGTCGTGCCAGTGACCGCGCTTCACGATGGTCTGGAGCCGGGCCACGAGTTCGGTGGGTGCGAGGCTCGAGGACAGGAAGTCGTCGGCCCCCGCCCGCAACGCGCGCGTCCGGTCGGCGGAACGCAGCACGTAGGGCGTAATCAGGACGACCGGCACAGTGTTGTTGGTGTGGCGCAGGTCGCGGATGAGCTGCAGCGCGGACTCGATCACGTCGCGCCTCACGTTCAACAGGAGAGCGCCGACGCCCTCCCGGACGACCTCCGAAAATGCACTGACCATCCCGGTCCGGACATCCACCTCGAAGTGGTGGCGGAGGCCGCCGACGAGTTCGTTAGGCAGCGGATCGGCCATGTTCAGCAGGACCAGGCTGTGCTGCTGGCCGGCCGGAAGCTGGGCGATCCGGCCGGAATCGGCGTCCGTGATCACCACCATGCCGGCGCCGGACAGGACGCGGAACGTGACGGGCAACATCGACGCGGCCTCGAAGCGGATCTTCCGGACTTCGAGCCGGTGGTTTCGCTCGCTGTCCGAGGACAGGTGGAGCACGCCGGCCGAGCGCTGCATCAGCGGTTCGAGGCGGCGATCGTAGAGTCCCGCCATGTCGCCGGGGAAGGTGAGCAGCGAGGTGACCTGCAGCTCATCGAGGAACTGGATCAGGCCGTAGATCGCCATCGTGCTGGCAGCGCCGCCGTCGAGGAACGGCACGATGGAATCGATCGCGATGCGGCCAACCTTGAAGTCGGCGATGTGGCGCTTCAGCTCGACGAACACCGCATCCGCTGTAGTGGCGCGCCCGAGCCGGCGAACGAAGTCGAGCTGGAAGCGCAGGAGGATGAGGCGCTCTTCGCGTAGCGGCCGTTCGATGTCGATGCCAAGGAAGGCCGCGCTGGCCATCACGTCGGCCGGGTCGTCGTGCGTGATGAGGATGACAGTCTCCCCGCCCTCGAGACCCTGTTGCGCGAACTCCAGGCACGACACGCTCTTCCCCGTGCCGGGGTTGCCACTGATGACATAGGGGCGGTTCGGAAGGATTCCTCCCAGCCGGTAGTCGAGCGGACGGATGCCACTGGGCACAAGCGGCGTGGCTGGCGGCATCGTGGTCCCCGCGTCGGCTGTCGCCAGATCGGGGTGGGCTTCCTGTGGCATCGTTCCGCGCATCACTGGGCGCACCGGTTCGGAGTACTGTGCTGGGGATCACGCAGATGACGACGCGGCGAGCCCGCCCGAAACGAACCGCCGCTCCAGCCTCACCCGCGACGGGATCAGGCGGCAGTCGCGGCCGCGGGCGACATATTGCAACCATAAGTCCCATAAAGG
>DAIUET010000226.1:0-5134 GCA_036845045.1 Gemmatimonadaceae bacterium
GGCCGCCGCTTCAGCGTCACCCGCGGCTCCGTGCGATTCACCGGACCAGCGTCGAACCCGGTGCTGCAGCTGCTTGCGACGCACGAGGTGCGGCAGGCGGGTCGTGCCCCCTTCGATATCCAGGTCAGCATCGGTGGCACGCTCGAGCGCCCGAACATTTCGCTCCAGAGCAACGCCCAACCCACGCTGACGCAGTCTGATCTCATCTCGTTCCTCGCCTTCGGCCAGTCGTCGACATCGCTGCTCCAGTTCGAAGGCTCTGGGCTCGAGGGCGGCGGACTGTCCGGCTCATCGCTCGCCGGCAACGTCGCGGCACTCGCGACGCGGCAGCTGGCCGGCGTGGCCCTGGGCGCGCTCTTCGCCGAACTCGAGGCCGACCTCAGCGAGCGCACCGCCGCCGATGTGCTTCGGATCCGGCCGGCCGAACTTCCTCCCGGACTGTCGCTGAGCGACTTCGGTACGCTCGCCCGCGGTACGCAGATCGAGGTCGGGAAGTATCTCGACCGGAACACGTTCTTCATCGGCCAGTTCAGGCCGACGCTCGCGGTTCCGGGGGCCACGCTGGAGCGGCGCTTCGGGTCGCAGTTCCGCGTCCGCACAAGCCTGGAAACGCGCTACCGCCCGCTCCAGCCCTCACTGACCGCCGGTCTCCAGCCTACGCAATTCCAGGTGCTGGCCGGCATGCTGCTCTGGACACGGAGCTGGTAGGTGCGGGACGCCTGGGCCTTCCTGAGGCGCATTCTCCGCGACTTCAGTGAAGATGAATGCTCGGTCAGGGCGGCGGCGCTGGCGTATTACACCATCTTCGCGCTCCCGCCGCTCCTGATCCTGCTGACGCTCGTGGTGGGGATGTTCTGGGACCCGGCGGATGTGCAACAATCGCTCGAAACGCAGTTTTCGAGCCTGGTCGGCCAGGAAGGCGGACAGGCGATCCGGGAGATGATTGCCCGGGGCGAGCAGACCGGATCCAACGGGCCGCTAGCGACTATCCTCGGTATCGGGGCTCTGCTCTTCGGCTCACTGGGCGCGTTCATGCAGTTGCAGGGCGCGCTGAATCGCGCCTGGGAGGTGAAGCCGGACCCGAAGCAGGGGGGTGTTCGCCGCTTTATCGCCAAGCGGATCCTGTCGGCCGGGATGATCCTGGCCGTCGCGTTCCTGCTCATCGTCTCATTGGCGGTGTCGGCGGTGCTGAGCGCGTTAGGCTCCTCGATGACGTTCATTCCGGAACCGGCGCTGCACTGGGCGGACGTGACCGTCTCCTTCGCCGTGATCACGGTCCTGTTCGCCGCGATCTTCAGGATCCTGCCCGACGCCGAGGTCAGGTGGCGCGACGTCTGGGTCGGCGCGCTCGTGACGGCGGTTCTTTTTGTCATCGGCAAGTTCGCGATCGGCTTCTACCTCGGCCGCAGCTCCCCGGGTGACGCGTTCGGGGCCGCCGGTGCGCTCGCCGTCATCCTGGTGTGGGTCTACTACGCGGGGATGATCGTGCTCTTCGGCGCGGAATTCACGCAGGCCTGGGCCGAACGAAGCGGTGCGCGGATCCGCCCCGAGAAGGGCGCCATCCACGTGGAGCAGCGCGAGGTCGTTGCCTCCAATCCGCGCCAGGCCTGACTATCTATTCCCTATTCCCTATTCCCTATTCCCTAGGGAACATCCATCCGTCGCAACCGCCGGACGGAGAGGTACAGGAAGCCCGCGAAAACAATGACGCAGACCGCGATCACCGGAATGAGTCCAAGGTGATTGCCGGCCGCGAACCGCCGTTGATCGAGCCCGTGCATCAGGCCGATCGAGAAATGCCTGACGCTGAGGAGCCGGACGCCGGACACGAATCCCGAGAACAGTCCCTCCCAGAGGACGATGTAGAGCAACCCGACGCCGATGGCCTGGGTGCTCACCAGCCCAAGCCAGACAAACACCGACGCGTACAGGGCGACGGCGACGAGGGATGCAGCCACCACCGCGATGGTCGCCCGCGCGTCGGCCAGGAACGCGACGTGACTCGTCACGAAGGCACTGACGGCGATGAACGGAGCTGCGATTGTGATCGTGGCAAGCAGCTTGGGCACTACGATCTGCCATCGCGGAATCGGCGCCAGCGTCAGGTTCGCAATCGTCCGGTCCTCGATTTCATTCGAAAACGCGGCGGCCGCAATGGCGAGCACGATCAGGGGAAGGATCGACCCGGCAAGCATGCCACTGAAGACGACGCTCTCGAATTGCATCACGGATGGAGCGTCATCATCGCGCAGCGTCAGCACCGCCATGAGCACCGGCAGTGACGCGAGCACCGTCATGATGAGGAGCCGCCACCGGCCCGAGAGTTGGCGCAGCGTCAGCAGGTAGACGGACCGCACGGCTAGCCCTCCACCAGGTAACCGAAGACGCTCTCGAGCGAGTCGTCGAGCGGCTCCACCCGCCGCAGTCTGATCGACGACGCCTGGGCCAGCCGCGGCAGTTCGATCTGCAGGTCGACGACGTTGCGGCTCAGCACGACCAGCGCGCCATCGGGGTCCACGTGCACGGCATCCACCGAATCGAGGCCAAGGATCGCCGACGCGAGCCGGCGCGGCGCATCGCACACGACACGGACGTGGTAGGGGCGCTGGTTCAGCGCGGCACGGATGGCGCGGAAGCCGCCTGACGCCGCGAGCTTCCCGTTCACGATCAGCAGGACGGTTTCCGCCAGCTGTTCAACCTCCTCCAGGATGTGCGAGGAGAGCACAATGGTTCGCCCCTGGCCGGCGAGCTGCCGGAGCAGGTGCTGGAAATGGACGCGCTGTCTGGGATCGGCACCGTTCAGCGGCTCGTCGAGGATCAGGACTTCAGGATCGTGCACCAGCGTCGCCGCGAGCCGCATCCGCTGCCGCATGCCGCGCGAGTAGGTGTCCATCGGCCGGTGCTGGGCGTCCGCGAGGTCGACGAGCGCGATCGCCCTGTCCACGGCTGTCTCAATGTTCCCGACGCCGCGCAGGCGTCCCATCATGGTGACGAACTCGCGCCCTTTCATGAAGCCGTAGACGGTTTCATGCTCCGACATCACGCCGATCCGCCGGTAGAGCGGGGGATTGTCCCGCACCGGCTGGCCGAACATGGTCACCGTGCCGGTCGACGTCGCCGCGAGACCCGTCATCATCCGCAACAGCGTGGTCTTGCCGGCGCCGTTAGGCCCCAGCAGGCCGGTGATCCCCGGCATGATGTTGAACGAGATGTCGCTCACGGCCACGACGCTGCCAAACCAGCGCGAGACGCCGTCGACCTGGATGACGGGGGTGGTATTCACGGCGTGAGCTTCCGGTAACGCCACCAGAGGATCGCCCCCGGCACGAGGATCCAGCCTGAGTACCAGAGCACCAGTGCTGTCGCGCCCAGCGCGCGCGCCGGCGCGTCTTCGGTCAGCTCACTCGGGTCCGCGAAGTCGAAGATCACGTCGTTGACGTGCAGCGGGATGTTCAGGAGGCTGAACATGGAGACCCACTGTCCGGCCTTGCCGCCCATCTCCTGCGCCAGTCCCACCGTGAACGGGGTGGTAATGAGGAACAGGCCGACCAGGAAGACCGACGCGTAGGCGCGACGGGTGGTGAAGGAAGCCGTGAGCATCGCCAGAGTCGTCGCGAACGCCGACATGACCAGTCCCGCCGTCATGAACCTCGGCACGTCCAGCCAGTGCGCCCGCAGGTACTCGAGCGGCACCTGGTCACCCATGGCCAGCCCCAGGAACAGGATGACCTGCGGCAGCCAGGTGGCGAACAGCATGATCACCAGGAAGGCAGCCCATCGTGCGGCGACGTAGTCCGAGCCGGTGAGCGGCCGCACGAGATACAGGTTGATCGTGCCTTCACGCCGGTCCCGGCACAGCAGCTCAGGCGCCACGATGGCCGCGAAGACAAACAGGATGGTCGCGGCGATGCCATAGTAATCTGAGTGCGACGGAAGATTCAGCTGCTGCGCGGCGCCCGGACCTGCGAGCCGCTCCGCGGCCCCGGCGATCATCGCCATGATCAGACCGATCGCCGACAGCACCGCGATGAACAGCCAGGGAAGGATCTTCGCCTTGCCGCCGCGCCCGAACCCCAGCGCGATCCGCACGCCGTCCTTGAAGATGGCCCGGCGTGATCGTCCCCGCCCCTCACGAACCCCGGTGTAGTTCCGGTATCCAATGTCGAAGACGGTCCCTTCAGGGCCCTTGCCCGCATACGTGCGACCGGTGGCCTCGGCCGTCATGCGCGCTCGAACAGTTCGGCCAGTGCGCGGCGGCGCGGCGCCATGCGCCGCAGCGGCGCCTGCGACTCGACCAGCGCGTCGCGGATGTGGTCGTAAACCGACTCGTCAGGGCCCTCAATCGTCAGGCCGTTGCCGTCGGGCGTGACGCTGATGCCGCGCTGTTGCAGCGACCCTATGAGGGAATCACGATTGGAGTCGACCTCGATGAAGACCGTCTCCGTTTCCTTCGTGAAGTGCCCCACGTCCCCGGACTCCACCAGCCGGCCACCCTGCAGCACAATGATGCGGTCACACGTGCGCTCGACGTCCGCCATGAGGTGCGACGAGAGGAGCACGCTGATTCCGAACTCCCGGTGCGTCTTTCGTACGAGGGTGAGCATCTCCTCGCGGCCCAGGGGATCCAGGCCCGCCGTGGGCTCGTCGAGAAACACGAATGCCGGGTCATGCACCAGCGCCTGCCCGAGCTTGACCCGCTGTTTCATCCCGGTCGAATAGCCCCCGATCGCCCGATACCGCTCCTCGAAAAGCCCGGTGTGCCGGAGCGTGTCGGCGGCCCTCGTGCGCGCGACCGACGGCGGCAGGCCGCTCGTTTCCGCCATGTGCGTGAGGAACTCGGCGGCGCTCACCTGCGAGGGCAGGCAATCGTGTTCGGGCATGTACCCCAGCCGGCCACGAACACCGATGGTCCTGGCGGCGTTCTGGCCGAGGACGATCGCACTCCCCGACGTCGGCTGGATCAATCCCAGGAAGATCTTGATTGCGGTGCTCTTGCCCGCGCCATTCTCGCCGAGGATGCCCGTGATCCCGTCATGGATGTTGAAGCTGACCTCGTTCAGGGCAACGACATTCCGGTACTGTTTCGTCAGGCGTTCGGCCGTCAGCAGCGGCTCGCTCGTCGTCATGACGAGGC
>DAIUET010000227.1:0-5124 GCA_036845045.1 Gemmatimonadaceae bacterium
CGATCAAGGTCATGCATCCCGAGCTCGCCGCCGCGATCGGCGCCGAGCGTTTCCTGGCGGAAATCCGTGTCACCGCGAACCTCCAGCACCCGCATATCCTCCCCCTGCATGATTCCGGTTTCCTGAAGGGCGATGCGGCGGGCGAATGGGCCGGCGCTCCGGTGCTGTACTACGTCATGCCGTACGTGCCGGGCGAGTCCCTGCGAGACCGGCTGCAGCGCGAGCGACAGCTGCCGTTGGCGGATGCCCTGGGAATCACGAGGGATGTGGCCGCGGCGCTCGACTATGCGCATCGCCAGGGCGTGATCCACCGCGACATCAAGCCGGAGAACATCCTGCTGCACGAGGGCCGCGCGCTGGTGGCGGACTTCGGCATCGCGCTGGCCGTCAGCGCGGCCGGGACGGCGCGCATGACGCAGACGGGGTTGTCGTTAGGTACGCCGCACTACATGTCCCCCGAGCAGGCCGTGGGCGAGCGCCAGATCGACCATCGCACGGACATCTACGCGCTTGGCGCCGTGCTGTACGAGATGCTCACCGGTGAGCCGCCGTTCACCGGCGCCACCGTCCAGGCCATCATCGCCAAGGTGATGTCCGAACGACCCGTGCCGCCGTCGACCGTACGCGACACCGTGCCGGCGTACGTCGAGGCGGCAGTGCTCACCGCGCTGGCGAAGCTCCCCGCTGATCGCTTCGCCTCGGCGAACGAGTTCTCTACCGCGCTCGCGGCAGGGTTCAGCCAACGGACCCTTTCCCCCTCCGCACCTTCCGTACCTTTCGCACCCTGGCGCCAATGGCTCGCTCCCGGTATTGCCGCCGCAAGCCTGCTGCTGGCCGCGGGGGCGTGGATGTCACGCGGACGTTTGTCATCGGACCGACCGGCCCCGGTAATGCGTTTCGAGATTCCGCTTCCCGACACGCTGCGCCCGCAGAAGGTCGTGCTGACGCCTGACGGCACCCGGTTGCTGCTGTCCACCGTTCGCGGGCTGTTCGTTTACACACTGGCCGATGCCCGGCTCGCGCGGCTCGAGATCCCCGGCGTGACGGCGGCGAACGACGTCGACATCTCGCCCGATGGCGAGACACTGGTGTTTCGCGAGGGACAGTCCGTCAAGACGATGCCGTTCCGGGGTGGTCCGGTGCGCACACTGAACGACTCGGTGCTGACCATCCGTGTGGGAGACGATGGGTATATCTACGGCCGACGGTGGCAGGAATTCCGCCGCATCTCGATCCGCACAGGCACATCCGAGACGCTGCGGATGAATGACTCGGTGCAGGCGTCGCTCGACTCGCTGTTCGGCGAGGTCGGCGAGCCGATTCCAGTACCGGGCGGACGTGGTGTCGTCTTCACGATCAACACATACGCTCCGGCGAATACACGCATCGCGGTGCTCGATGTCCGGACTGGTGACGTCAGCTTCCTGCCGCTCCCCGAGATGTCGACCGCGCAACCCATCGGGTTCGCACCCACGGGTCACCTCCTGTTCCGGAGCGCGGGTGCGATCTACGCCGTTCCGTTCGACGCGAAGCGGCTGGTGGCGACCGACGCGCCCGAGCAGGTGGTTGGCAGCGTTGCTCCCTCGTCCCTTTCGTGTGTCGGCGCGGCCTGTTCAGGGAGCACGACCAACGGGCAGTCGCTGGCATACCTCGTGTCGCCATTGCCCACGCCGGCGCTGGTGAACCGACGGGGCGAGTATCGCTCGCTGCCGGCCGTTCCGGGCAACCTGCTTTTCCATGCGGCGTTTCCGTCCCGCGACGGACGCATGCTGGTGGCGCAGGTCCAGGATCTGGCGGCGTCCCGTCAGGACATCTGGACATACCGGATGCCTGACGGTCCGATGACGCGCCTGGCGACCGGCGATGACGGGTTCCTCTGGTCGCCTCGCTGGACGACGGACGGGAACGTGCGCTTTGCGTCGGTGCGGAAGGAGGAGGAAGCGATCTACTCCGTTCCCGGCGATGGCAGCCGTGCGCCACAGCTCCTGCTCGAGCGCGCCGGCGGGTTTTCCTGGTCGATCGTGCATCACCCTGACGGCCGCCGTATCGCAACGACGTCCTGCGTGTCGAGCAAAGCGTCAGACCCGTCGATCTTTGTTTCCGGCTTCGAGTGCAAGGCAGAGGACTGGGCTCTGGTCGTTTTGTATCCCGAGTTTCCGGATTCAGTGACGATCATCGAAGGAGGGCGATCCCAGGCACGCGTCGCGGAGTTCTCGCCGGATGGCCGCTACATCGCGTTCCTGGCGCGCGAGGTCGACCGCCACGACGTCTACGTGAAGCCGCTCGATGGGCGTGATGCCCGCTGGCGTGTCTCTCGCAACGGTGCAGCGCAGCCAAAGTGGTCGCGCGACGGCCGCACGATCTACTTCCTCGCCAGCGATTCGCTGTTCGCCGCGGAGTGGCGGCCGGAACAGACACCACCCGTCGGTACGGTCCGGGCGCTGTTCCCGCTCGGCGTGCTGCGCGGGGGGTGGGACGTGATGCCGGGCGATTCCACGTTTGTCATGATCGCGCCGAACCAGGCGCAGCGGACCCATATCGTGGTGATCGCCAATTTCGCCGAACAGCTGCGCCGCTCGGCTCGGACGCGCAATTCCACACCGTAGAGACGACTTGCAGGCTGGCTGAGTCGGGGACGTCTCCCATCCAGCGTTGCCGACGCCTGGCGCCGGGATCGAACTCCAGATCAGCTCCACGGGGCGACGTCGGCGCGCCCCCGTCGCTGATCGGTCATCTCAGTCGCGTCAGCCTCGCCACACGTCGCGCCGTACCGCCTGTGTTGCGGCTTCGATCCCGGTGCGCCAACGTGCCGATGATGACAGCAACCGTGGCGCCGCGAGTTCCCACCTCGACCGGGACGCACTGGTCGACAACGCTGGCCGTGCCCGGCGCATCGGTCATGTTGGCCCGGTTTCCTGCCGAGCTTCGCCTTGCTCCGCACGTGCATGAGCGAGCCTGTTTCACCGTGCTCCTCGAAGGCGTCATGGCAGAGCGGATTTGCGGCCGCGAACGGTATTGCGAGCCGGGATCTGTGCTCATCAAGCCCGGCCTCGAACCCCACGACGATCTGTTCGGGCGTTGCGGTTCAACGCAGGTCATCATTGAGCCGGACAATATGGACGCGGAACTCTGGGAGCCGGGCCGGACGCTCCTGTCATCGGTGCGGTTCTTCGGCGATGCGGAGGCTGAGCAGGTGGCGCGACGACTGGCGCGCGAGCTCGATCAGCCAGATGTGGTGACGCCACTGGCCGCGGCGGCGCTCACCTACGACCTGTTCACGGGCGTGGCCCGACGGGGCGTTCGTTCACGCAGCGCCGGCCAGGCACCTCGATGGCTCCAGCAGACGCACTCCCGGTTGCGGGACACCGCCGGCGAGATCCCCACGCTGGCCGTGCTCGCGCGCGAGGCGGGCGTTCACCCGGCGCACCTCAGCCGGGCGTTCCGTGCCCACTACGGTTGCTCGATAGGCACACTCGTCAGGCAGCTTCGCGTGCAGGCGGCAGCCGTGCAACTGGCAACGACGGACGTGCCCATCGCTGCCATCGCGTCGGCGTACGGGTTTGTGGATCAAAGTCATTTCACGCGCCAGTTCCGGCGGCATCTCGGACTGACGCCCCGCGCCTATCGCGAGCGATTCCGCTCGCGCTGACGACGACAGCGTCGCCTCGCCCTCACTCGCAGGGGACCACCTGACGAGAAGTGTTCGCTGCCGTGCTACGGCGCGTTTCCGTTGTGCAATACGATCGACGTGTTTCCTCGAGGATTAGGAGCGCTGCCGGGCGCATGTCCGGCGGCCTCACCCTGTTTCGGGAGGACCAGATGCGTCGACATCTTGTTGGAATGCTGGTGGCGTGTGCCGGAGTGGCCGCCTGTGATGCGGCATCATCGCCGACGCGCGTGCTCGCGCCGGGCGAAGCGTCGCTCGCGCAAGGCATCGTTGCCTCAGCGAATGGCAGTGCGCATTACATGTCGGGTGGTGAGCTTCGGACCATGGCATTCAGCGCCGTGTCGAAGGCCGATGGCACGGCAGAGGGCGAATACCAGGTCAACATCCACGCCATCGACCGGTACTTTCACGTCAGCGTGACGTGCATGGTCGTCCGGAACGACACGGCCTGGGTGGCAGGCATCATCGACCGCACGAATCACCCGGTAATCATACCGGGCAGA
Organism: Gemmatimonadaceae bacterium; assembly: GCA_036845045.1. GTDB lineage: Bacteria > Gemmatimonadota > Gemmatimonadetes > Gemmatimonadales > Gemmatimonadaceae > JABWBJ01. The sequence continues at coordinate 4,171 of DAIUET010000227.1, forward strand.
GTGTCGTACTTCTGGACGGTGGACAACGGCGAGGGACAATCCACGCCGGACAAGATGAGCACCGCGCGGATCAACGACGTTGCCGGTGAGGACCAGAGGTTCTGTGGCCTGACGCCGACAGAGCAGTTCAGCGGCCTGCCCGGGAACGTGCTCCTCCATGGGAACGTGCAGGTTCGGGAACAGTAGGCCTGCCGAACCGACCCCAAAGCAATTCCAGCACGGGACACGGTGGACATCAGTGGATGGTGACGCCCATTGATGTTCTCCGGGTCCCGGGGATCGTGCACGCGGAGGCGCCGAATTGGGAGGTTCCACGCCTCACGGGCATCGATTGACCCACGGGGGTTAGCGGGCCAGGGTGCGCCGGCGGGACAGGGACACCGGTCACTCTTCTCCAGTCGCGCCCGGCATGGCAACCCTTCCGCCCCTATGCGCGTCTAATGGAAGTCATGGAGCCTCCCCTAGACCGGCCGAGGAAAGGAGGTCATCATGGCTTGTCCCACGAACCAGCCAGGGAGTCAAACGTGTTCGACAAGGAATCAGGTCTGCTGCAGGGCACCGTAGAGCTGCTCATCCTGAAGACGCTCTCCTGGGGCCCCATGCACGGCTACGGGATCGCCAGCTGGATCGAGACCATCACCTCAGATGCCTTGCGGGTGGAGGAGGGGTCGCTGTACCCCGCCCTGTACCGGATGGCCGCGAAGGGCTGGATCACCGCCGAGTGGGGACTCTCGGAGAACAACCGCCGCGCGAAGTACTACCGGTTGACTGGTGACGGCCGGCGGCAGTTCCGCAAGCAGACGTCGGGCTGGCAACGTTTTGCCGCCGCGGTCGACAAGGCCATAACGAGTACGGTAGCGCCGGCGTGGGCGAGTAGATAGGAGCATCGGCCATGAACGAGCCCAGGAAAGTCCTTCACGTTCCAGGTAAGCCCGACGCGGAAGTCGATTCCGA
>DAIUET010000228.1:0-1100 GCA_036845045.1 Gemmatimonadaceae bacterium
CAGCGACCTGACGCGGAGCGCGCGATGACCCGCACGGGGACCCCCCGCCTGACGCGGACGGTCAGCGAATCGCAGCACGAGACGTCGGAGATCATGATGCCGGGTCATGCCAACAACCTCGGGCATGTCTTCGGCGGCGTCGTGCTGGGCATGATGGACCGGGCCGCCGCGGTCGCCGCGATCCGGCATGCGCGAGCGGCCTGCGTGACGGCATCCATCGATCGCGTGGACTTCCGTGAGCCGATCCATCTCGGCGATCTGGTGGTAATGAAGGCCAGCGTGAATTACGTCGGACGGACTTCGATGGAGGTCGGCGTGCGCGTGGAAGCGGAGGACCTGCAGACGGGCAACCGCCGGCACACCAACTCGTGCTACCTCACGTTCGTGTCGGTCGACCGCAACGGACGGCCGATCGAGGTGCCGGACATCAGGCCCGAGACGGCGGAGGAGATCCGACGCTACCAGGCGGCCCTGGAACGGCGGCGTCGCCGGCTGGAAGAGCGGGAGCAGGAAAAGCAGTCGCGGGAGGACCAGCGATGAGCGGCGGGGCGGCCACGCGCACGTTCACGGTGGAGCAGGCCAACCGGATGCTCCCACTCGTCAGGCGGATCGTCCGTGATATCGTCGACGCGCACCGTGCCTGGACGCGGTCGATGCAGGCCTACGAGAATGCCGCGACCTGGACGCGGGCCGATGCGCCGTCGGCGCACGTCACGGCGCTGGAGAATGAGGTGCGGCGGCTGGCTGCCGAGATCGAAGGGTACCTGCGGGAGCTGCGCGAACTCGGCGTCGACTTCAAGGGGTTCGAGCAGGGCCTCGTCGACTTTCCCGGAGAGCGTGAGGGGCGAATTGTCTGCCTGTGCTGGAAGCTGGACGAGGACGAGGTGAGTTTCTGGCACGAGGTCGCGGACGGGTATGCCGGGCGCCAACCTATCGATCCATCGGAGATCGTGACTCGTGACTCGGCTTCGTGACTCGGCTTTCGTGTATCGTGACTCGGCACTGACGAACTGACCAAACCAACTCCATGCGAGAATTCCAAACGCCGGACGGACTGACCTGGACGGTCAAGGTGCAGCTGCCCAGTCATAGCGGCGCGA
>DAIUET010000228.1:1200-5102 GCA_036845045.1 Gemmatimonadaceae bacterium
CCGGACGGACTGACCTGGACGGTCAAGGTGCAGCTGCCCAGTCATAGCGGCGCGATGCTGGTGTACCAGCACCCGGACGGCAGCTCGTCGCGGCTGGATCGTTACGCATGGATCAACTCGGCGCAGACGACCGATCCGCGGCAACGCCTGTCGGCGAAGGAGATCATGGAGCGGCTGACCGATGCCGACCTGGCGCGCCTGTTCCGCCGCAGCATGATGGTCAGCGCGAACCGTGATTTTGCGGCGCGGGAGCTGATGCGGGTTCCCTGATCAGGCAGACGTAGGGACGGCATCCCGGTACGGCACTTCAACTTCGAGTCCGTCGCGCGCGACACGGGTTTCCGGAAAGACCGATCGGGCTTCCTGCTCGAGTTCTCCTGCATCGCGCGCGTAGCGGGCGGAGACGTGCGTCAGGATGAGCCGCCGCACACCGGCCATCTTCGCCACCTGGGCCGCTTCGCGCGCCGTGGAATGGCCGGTCTCGATCGCGCGCGCGGCTTCCTCGTCGCCGAAGGTGGACTCGTGGACGAGGAGATCCGCGTTTTCGGCGGCGACGATGGTGGCCGCGCATGGTCTCGTGTCGCCCGTGATGACGACGCGGCGACCGGGGCGTGTTTCGCCGACCAGGATTGACGGATCGATCACGCGTCCATCATCGAGCGTGACCGATTCACCCTTGTGAATTCTTCCCCAGAGCGGGCCTTCCGGGATACCGAGCTCAGCCGCAAGTTCAGGGTTGAAACGACCCCTCCGCTCCTCCTCGGCGATCACATATCCGATGGAGGGTGGACCACGGTGCTCCAACGAAAAGGTATGGATGAGATAGCCCTTACGGGGAATGGCGTCACCGGGCCCGAGTTCGCGAATTTCGAGGCCGAATGCGAGACGCTCCGAACCGAAGGATTCAGCGCGTTTGAGCATTCGTTCGGCGCCGGGTGGACCCCAGAGACGCATCGGGTCAGTGCGACCCTGCAGTGACATGGTGCGGAGGAGCCCAACGACGCCGAGCAGGTGGTCAGTGTGGAAGTGCGTGAAGAAGATGTCGTCCAGGTTGAAGGTGATTCCGTAGCGCATCATCTGGCGCTGCGTGCCTTCACCGCAATCGAAGAGGAAGGCCTCTCCTTCACGGAGAAGCGCGATCGAGGCGACGTTGCGTTCGACCGTCGGTCGTGCTGCGGAAGTGCCGAGGAATCGCAGAGATAGCGGCATGGCGGGTCAAATATAGTAGTGCGGTACTGGTGGGCTTTCGGCGGGGTTGTGCGGCGGTTCCAGCAGCTGTTGTGATCCAAATTGCAGACGTACTCAAGAGCTCGATCCATCTTGCACACGCTTCACACGAGTCTTCGCTGGCGTACTGATTGCCAGCAGCGTACCGGATCGAACGACCGGTGCGAATTCACCCGACTTCATTGCCTGTGGGAGGGCCTATGAGCGGGAAGAGCAAAAGAGGTTTCGCTTCGATGGATCCCGCGCGTCAGCGGGATATTGCGAGCAAGGGCGGCAAGGCCGCGCATGCGAAAGGGACGGCGCACGAGTGGACGGCTGACGAAGCCCGTCGTGCCGGGAGGAAGGGTGGTGAGGTCGTGAGCCGTGACCGTGCCCATATGGAAGCCATTGGTCGCGCAGGTGGTGAGGCTCGGGGTCGCGCCCGTCAGCTGGCCGCGCAGCAGGCGGCGAATGGTGCCACGCCTCGGTTCCAGGATCGCGAGACGGCGGTTTCGGTGAGCCGTGAGGGCATCCCCTCGCAGACGCCGCGTTCGCCCATCGTGACGAATCGCCCGACGCTGGGCGCAGAGGCTCCGTAAGGTCGGAATCTGGAGGCTGCGGTCGCGCACCCCGCGCCGCAGCCGCCGGCTCTCCGGGGGCAGCGAAGAGCGGGAGTCGCGTGCGGCAGCGCACCGTCGGACCACTCGATGTTACGCGGAACTCGTTGCCTCGTCTGGTGTTGGAATTGGTTGACTTCCGGTCGGGCACGAGTACCTTTCGTGCCAACGGTCCGGCCCCGCGCGAGCGGGGTCGTGTCGTTAAAAAGCCGGAGTGCGACCGGAATGTGACGTAAAGGTGGCGCGCTCCTTACAGCGGGGCTGTAGCTCAGTTGGGAGAGCGCTGCAATCGCACTGCAGAGGTCAGGGGTTCGACTCCCCTCAGCTCCATAGACTTTCCCTGGATACAGCCGGCCGCCGTCCGGTAGGACGTAGAGTTCCAATGGCGGTGTGCACGGCGATTCAGGAACCCCATTCGAAAGACACCCGCGCCGCCAGCAAGCTGGTGGCGCGTTTCATTTTCGGGCTGTGGGATGTGGGATGTGGGAGGTGGGATGTGGGAGGAAACGGATTTGAAAGAGGATCTGCGCTGATCCGGATGTAATCGGCTCCCTCTCACATCCCACATCCCACCTCCACCATCCAGTTGGTCCGGTTCCTCCCACATCCCACCTCCACCATCCTGCTATTCACGGGTGACGTCCTTTCGCAGCGCTTCAAAGGCCTCGTAGAGGAAGAGGTTCTCCTCGAGCTCCGTCCGCCCGCTGAAATCGCCGAAGGCTCTACCGCCGAGGTTTCCCAGCCAGCGCATGATGGCGCTCTCGTTCACCACGAACCGGGTGTGACGCTCGCTGATGGTCTGCGGGCCAAGGTCGTCACGCACGCCTAACGACACTTCGGCGCCCCGTCCCTGGAAGGGGCGGCGGAGCGGGTTCTTGATCAGCTTGTCCACCGCCAGCGGAAAGCGCCAGGCCGGCTCGCGGCGGAACCGGAAGCCCCACGCCCGCCGATGCTCGCTCCGCTCGATCGTGAAATCGGCGATGATGTTGGTGGCACCGACGCGGAACATGCCGTACTTGAAGGAGACGTCCATCACGAGCCGCAGCGAGTCGGGCATTGCGACGGCCGGGCCGCCCAGCGAGACAAGCCGGTGGTCGCGGGAGCGGAGCCGGACCGTGAGCCGTCCGTCTCGGCCGGTGGCGTCCACGAATTGCCGGCCGGCATGATCGCTGACCTGCAGCCGGTAGATGGTCGGGGTGATGTACTTCGACACGAAGCCGGCAAAGTACGGGTAGCGCGCGCGCAACCGTTCCGGATGGAAGCTGACGGCCAGGGTCGTGGTCGTTGCGCCGCCGTCGTGCGCCGTGCGGAGCGAGTCGATCGTGAAGAGCTGGGCCAGGTGCCGCCCGGTCGCGGGGAATGTGCTCCGCGCGTCGGCGAGCGCCTGCTCGGCCGAGCGTCCTTCGGCGGCCGTGAGCGTGGCCATGATGGCCGCGCCGACGTGGGCCGGTTTCACGTTGCCGATGGCGTGGTCCACCTGCGTGAACCACTCGTAGTCGCCGCCGCCCAGCGATTTGAGGTTGAGGGCATGGCGCTGGTCGCCTAACGATCGCGGGTGCGGGGCGCGGGGATCGGCGGCAAAGGTGTAGCGGTTGTCGGCGAACGTGGCGCTGACCAGGAGGGTGCGTGAGCTGTCGGGGGGCCGGGTGTTCCAGAGGGTCGAGTCGCGGAAGAGCCGGGAAGGGATGAGAGCGTACTGGCCCATGAGGTTCCGGGCGCGGTTGAACGCCGTATCGCGCCGCACTTCGTAGAAGCGGTAGGCGAAGGCGGCAAACATGTTGTCGGCCGCCTGTCGCGCATGCGCCGGGCTGGATCCGAAGGCATCGATCGACGCCTTGCAGCCGCTGGCGGACGTGAGGAGGAGGACGGCCAAAGCGCGAGCGGCCAGCGGGTTGCGTGAGTGTCGCAAAAGACTGTGCTGCCAGAGGTTACAGGATTCTGGAGGGGTTGCCGCCGGGGCAAAGTCCGGGTTAAGTTGCTACCCCGCTCCGAGTGGAGAAGGTAGCGTGCGGGAGTGGATGAACTGCCCCTTGGTGTAACTGGCAACACGTCTGACTCTGGATCAGAAGAGTCCTGGTT
>DAIUET010000229.1:0-5083 GCA_036845045.1 Gemmatimonadaceae bacterium
CGATGATGCCGCGGTACCCGGACGACTTGTCGTAGCAGGCCACGAGCTGCTCGTGACCGAGTTCGGACATCATATCGAACATCTTCATGGACGAGACGGGAGATGGGAGATGGGAGATGGGAGATGGGACTGAATCTGCCATCCAGAGGTCAGAGGTCAGAGTGCGGTCAGCAGGCAGGGTAGCTGGGGTCGGGTCCCGTGATCGCCGGCCGGTCTTTCCGCACCGCGATGGCCCACATCACATCATAGACGAACCGCCCGAGGCGGGCCGAGTGTTCGTAATCGATGTATTGCGGCTCGTCGGTGACCTGGTGGTAGTCCTGGCTGTACCCCAGCGACAGATACACGACGGGAACGTTCTTCCGGACGTAGTTCACCTGGTCGCTCCGGCAGAACCGTCGCATTGGATTCGTGGTGGCATCCCATGACCGGTCGATCGCCATGGTCTCGGCGCGAACCGCGTTGACCGAGTCGATGATGTCCCCGAATTCGCGCGACAGGCGGCGGGCTCCCAGCATCTGGATGGAGGACGGTCCTCCGAACTTGACCTCGGTCACCCTTCCCTTGCCGACCATGTCCATGTTGTGCGCGGCGACGATCTGTTCCAGTGGCACGGTGGGGTGATCGACGAACCACCGCGAGCCACGCAGGCCGCCTTCCTCGCCCTGGTGTGAAATGAAGATGATGGAACGCGCCGGCCGTTCCCGGGCAAACCGTTCGGCGATCTCGAGCATCACCATGCTGCCCGAGCCATCATCGTCCGCGCCGTTCATGATCGAATCGCGGCGGGGTGGGCGGATGCTTCGGGCGTGCGCGATCATGGAATCGATGCGACGCTGCTGATCCGCGGTTGGAATGCACGACGGGTCGTTCGCCCCCTGGCGTCGCGTCACCGTATTGACCGCGCGCAGAGAGTCGTGGTCATACGCCGTCGCCGAAATGCCGGTGTGATCATTATGCGCGCCGACGAGGACATATTCCCCGGCGCGGGCCGGATCCGATCCCGGCAGGATCGCAATGACATTGCGCGCCGGGATCGTTCCCCGGCGCCAGGCGTCATTCCATGCGCCGGTAACTGGCGCTCCCTGGTCACCGACGGTGAGGTCTCCGGGCGCCTTGCCGAACAGCCGGTTCGCAACGGAAGCGGTGATGACGGCGGCGGGTAGCGCCGGACGCGTACCCGGAGCCGTCGTGGGCTCCATGCCCATGCGCGTGGTGAACGCCGCTCGAATGGCGGTTGCCGACGTCGACTCGAGGCCGATGAACAGCATCCCGATCGCCCCGGCCTCCGCCGCCCGTGCATCCATTGTATCGGCAGTCGTAGTGCCGGCACCGCCTGCGCGACCTCCACGTCCGCCCCGGCCAGCCGCCGCGGCTGCGGCGGCGGCGTCGGCAATCACCGCCGCGGCGGCCCCGAATCGATCAGGCAACAGGTCACAACGTTGTGGGGCGGCGCCGGCGCGTCCAGCGCCTCCCCCCGCGCCGGTCGCCATCGGTCCGCCAATGAACACCGCGACCCGGCCGCGAAAACGCGCCGGGTCCAGTGGCGTGTCGTCGCGCCAGCGGCCGGCGAACACCGTCGGAGTGTTCGTGAACACCGCACGGCCGCCAATGGCATTCGCCACCGGCACGGACGGAATCCAGTCGGTGCCGCCTAACAATGGCCGGCCGCGAACCGCGAGGCGCGAGGCCGTACGATCGTAGCCCATCGGCCCCCAGGGCAGCTCCTGGTACCAGGTACCGCTGTCGCCCGCGGGCTTGAGTCCGAGGCGGGCAAACTCGCGCGCGATGTAGTCCGTGCCTTTCACGTTGCCGGCTTCACCGATTCGGCGCCCCTGCATGGAATCGTCGGCGAACTGATACAGGCGGGACCTGAGGTCGTCGGCTGTGATCTCCGGCGTCGTGGGACGCGGAGTCCACGTGAACGGACCTTCCTCGGGCCACACCGGGCGCGTCTGCGCCGGCAGGCTGGCAGTCAACACAAGGAAAAGGCCAGCGAGTGCGCCGGCGCGGGAAGCGCGCATAGTCCGGAAGGCCATGGATCCTGACGGGAAATGGTGAAGGTCGGAAGGAACCGTCTGCTGCGCCAGCGTCAGTCGCGACGCGCCGGCTCTTACACCTGAACGCACGGGTGAGTCGTCATGTTCGTTCGACGAGCCGGTCGATAAGAAAACTGGTCTGCTCCAGTGCCTCCACGGTAAACGGACCGAGGAACGCCTTCACTTCCGCGAACATCGCCCGGAAGCGGTCGCGGTCGCCGCTGGCCAGGATGTCAGCAACTTCCCTGGCGGCGTCGAGATACGTATCGGTGACGGTCGCCGTGTCCGGGTTCCGCATCTCGATCGGACCATACAGGTCGGCCGATTGCGCGAAGTGCCGCGCTCCCATGTACAGCTCCATGAGGTACGCCGGCGAGGTAAAGCGGAGTGATTCGGCCAGCGGCGCGCCGAGTCGCGCCAGCGTCAGTCCGTGCACCTGCGTCTGGAAATGCGTCAGGACCTGGACCGTCGCCATCATCCGGTCGTGATGCTCGGGCGAGGTCTCCACTACGGACAGGCCACGCGCGGTGAACATCGCCGAAACCCACTGCACCCAGTGGTCGCCGCGGGCCGGGCAGACCACCACGCGCTGTCCCTGCAGGGAGTGGATGGACGGACCGAACATCGGGTGGGTTCCGACCACGCCCGCTTTCGTCGCGGCCAGCATCGCCCGAACGGGCCCGGACTTCACGCTCGTGACGTCCATGAGCAGCGACTCGGTGCGCAGGCGCGGCCCAACCTCGCGGATCACCTGCTCGGTGACATCGATCGGGACGCTGATGATGGTGACGTCGGCTACTTCCGCCGCGTCGCCGGGCGTGAGCTCGGTTTCCTGATCGGCGACCAGCACGCTGTGCCCGAGGTCGCCGAACATGCGGGCGAGCAATGCCCCCATCGCGCCGCGGCCGCCCACGACGGCGATGGTGCGTGACGGTGACTCGTAAGGCAGCTCCGTGCGCAGCGCCGCCTGGTGATCGCGACTGGCACGGAGCAGCACGCGGAACAGGGCTTCCATTTCGCCCCTCGGCAGACCCATTTCCTCGGCGCGCCGGGCACGGTCCTCGAGGATCTCCCGCTCCCGGTGGGGATCCCGGATCCGCAGATGGTGGTGCCGCTTGTAGGCGGCGATTTCCGACACAATCGCCATGCGGCGCGCCGCGAGCTGCAGGAGTTCATGATCGAGCGCATCGATCATGGCGCGCAGCAGGGGAAGCGGCCGGGCCTGCGGTTCACTCGACATCCCGAAAACGTAGCGGGATGTCGAGCGCCTGCGAGCGACTACCGGCCAGCCGCTTTCCTCCCGATTTCGATCGCCCGGAAGCCGGCTTCGCCCCAGCCGATGATGAAGACACTGAAGCCCTGCTGGATACGCTTCTCGATGTCGTTGGCGGTCGCCGGGTAGCCGCAGGCGACATTGAACTCCTTGCAGGCTGCCAGCACCTGCTGGATCGCTCCCTCCCATGCCTGTTCGTCGAAAACGCGCTGGCCATTGGCGTCGGTGGTCGTGAACACACCGCGCAGGGTTCCGGCGCCCGGGAAAAGGACCCCGATGCCCTTCACCGCCGCGATCTCGCGGACGTTGGCGAGGCCTTCCTTGCTCTCCACGATCGTGAAGTTCACCAGTTCGCCGTTCGGGTTGAGCGGCCACACATCGGCCTTTTCCTTGTACAGCGTTTCCGTCATGCCCCACACCGCTGGCGCATTCCCCACGTCGTCCGGGCGCGTGCCGCCCTGCGACTTGAAGCGCATCGCAGCGATTCCCTGCCGCGCTTCCTCCGCCGTCTTCACGTCGACCAGCACGATGCCGGTCACGCCCAGGTTGAGCTGCTTCGCGATCCGTTCGTTGGCCAGCGCGGGATCCGGCGCGATCTCGTGCGTCTTCACGAAGAGCGGCTGGTTGAACTGCCGGAGCGGTGTCCCAACTCTCTTCAGTATGGTCCCGCCATCCGTCATCCCCTTCATGAACTCCGTGAACTGACCGAAGCCTCGATCGAAGTCACCTTCCATGGTGCCGTCGAAGAGGTAGTCCGCCGTGGAGTTCGCGATGGCTTCCTGGGCCAGCTGCGCCGGTGTTTTGGGTGGCGGCGCATCGGCGGGCATGGCCCCACCGCGACCAGGACGGCGGTTCGCCGGCGCGTACAGTCCGAAGACCGCCTTCTTCTGCGCCAGAAGGTCAACGACGGGGTTGAGGTGGCGTGGCGCCTGCGCCATCGCCGCGGTGCTGATGCTCATGCCTATGGCGGCGACAGCAGGAATCCAGCGGTTTCGCAAGGGAAGCCCTCGGTTCGACGGTGAAGAACGACGTCCTTATATGCGCGGTGGACCCGCTTCGGGGCAACACGTCATCCGGGATAGAACGGATCGCGAGCCGCGGACGCTGGCTACCGCGGCTTCGCTGTTGCGGCCTGCTTCCCGACGGACACGATTTCGGAGCGGAGGCGGGCGGCGTCTTCCGGACGTTTCAGCGAATCGTATGCGGTGGCGAGGTCCTCGCGGGCGTTGACGAGCCAGCTGGCCGCCGGGTTCATCTGCGGGGCGAGAATATCGTATCCGGCGCGCGTCATCCGCTCGGCCTCGGCGAACCGTCCCTGGCGCAGGATCGAGCGTCCGAGCTTGATCTTGCCGATGCCGATGTTCGTGTTGTTGGGAGCGAGTGTCTCCTCCCACATCGCGATCGCCTGCCGGAAGGTCAACTCAGCGCCGCGATTGTCACCGCGCGCCATGAGCACGCTCGCCAGGTTCGCCTGCGCGACGCCGATCTGGTAGTGCCTGGCGCCGTAGACGGTGGAGTAGATGCTGATCATGCGGCGGAACGCCCTTTCAGCGTCGTCGTAGCGTTTGCGCTGGAGCGCGACGCTTCCCAGCTCATTCACGGTGGAGGCCACGGCCGGATGCACGGGCCCGTAGACCCGTTCCCGGATGGCGAGCGCCTGTCCCAGGACATCCACGGCGTCATCGAAGCGATTCTGCCTCACCAGCGTCCGCCCGATCATCGTCAGGTTGGACGCGGTCCGGAAATGGTCGCGTCCGAAATGCGCGACCGT
>DAIUET010000230.1:0-5034 GCA_036845045.1 Gemmatimonadaceae bacterium
GAGCGACTCGCGCAGCTTCCGGATCACCGTCGCCTTGTCCGTGGTTCCTTTTTCGATCGCATCGGACCACTCGACGTCCTTGCCAGACGCCCGGGTGCAGTACCAGACGTATGAATCGGCGACGTGGGCCACGAGCTCCCCAAACGTCCGCACCGTTGCGACGGGCCGGTACGTGTACTTGTCGGCGGGAACCATGTCCGCCGATTTCGCGACGGCATCGTGGACCGCCGCAAAGCTCTTCTGCAGCTCGTCGAGCATTCCGGGCGCCGATTCCGTCGCTCCCAGCCGACCCAGTGTCAGCGATCCCTGAAAGTCGCCGAACGTCGCGTTCACCTTGAGACTGTCGCCCACGAGGTTTCCCTCGATCGCGAACTGGAGCTGCGCTCCGCTGTCCGGATGCCTCGCCTCGCCCTGGAGCTTGAGCGCTCCGGTCTGCGCGTCGAAACTCCCCGTCCTGACCTGCGCCATGTTCCCCGGGCGTCCGTTCATGACCTGACCGGAGACCGTGCCGCCGTCGCCGAGCCTGAGGTCCAGCACGGTCGCGCCGTCGCGTCCCCACTTTCCTGAAATGCGGTCGGTCTGGGCTGTGAGCGGCGCCGCGATCAGTGCTACAGCGCAGAATGCCTGCAGGACATGAGCCTTCATCGGTCCTCCCGGAGAGTTGCCTGGAGGGAAATACGTTCCCGTCTGCGCGGAACCGCAACTCGCCATACGCGAACGGCTCCACCGAGTACGCGAATGGCAACGCGGATTGCGGGGCTCACACCACTGGCGTACCGTCTGGCGTGCCTTTCCGCCTGCGCTGGCGTCCGTGGATGCTTGGCTCCGCCGTCTGGATCGCACCGGCGATCTTCGCGACGATGAGCAACATCGCCCAGCGACGGATGCAGGGCGAACCTCCGCCTAACGTGGCGGAACTGTTGTTCATCGGCGGCGACTGGCTGATCTACGGAATCGTGGCGCCGGTGATCTTCGCGGTGTGCAACCGGTGGCCGGTGGTTCGCCCCGTCGTGCGGCAGCGGCTGGCGCTGCACTTCGTGTTTGCGGTGCTCAGCTGCATCGCCTGGGCGCTGGGCGGAAAGATCCTGCAGTTCGGCGTCAACTGGATGCTCCGGCGCGACGAGGCCCGGAAGTTCCTGGCCTCATTTGGCGACCAGGTCTGGCAGGGCCTTGCCGGTGACCTCGTCGGCTGGATCTTCACCACATTGCCGTTCGGCGTGATCGTCTACCTGTGCGTCGCGGTGCTTGCTCATGCCATGCGATACCTGTCCGATGCCCGCGAGCGTGAAGTGCAACTGGCGCGCGTGTCGGAGCAGCTGGCGGGCGCCCGCTTCGCGGCGCTTCAGGCGCAGCTCAACCCGCACTTCCTGTTCAACACGCTCAACACGATTGCCGTGCGGGCGCGCGACGGAGACGGCCCCGGAACGGCCCGCATGGTCGAACAGCTGAGCGACATGCTGCGGCGAACGCTGACGCTCCATCAATCGAGCGAGGTCCCGCTCGAGGAGGAACTCGACCTCGTCCGGCAATACGTCGCCATCGAGCAGGCGCGGTTCTCCGACCGGCTGACGGTGACGATCAGTGTCGATCCGGCTTTTCGTCAGGCAGCGATCCCCGGATTTGCCCTCCAGCACCTGGTGGAGAACGCGATCCGGCACGGCATCGCCAGGCGCCCTGGTGCCGGCCGCGTCGACATCAGCGCCACGCGTGAGGGCGAGTCGCTCATCCTGTCCGTGACCGACGACGGCCAGGGCGTGGCCGAGGGGATGGAAGCACCGTCGGGAAGGGGGATTGCCAACACCCGGGAACGGCTGCGTGCGTTGTACGGAGACCAGGCTTCACTGGTCGTCGGCCGGAACGCAGCCGGTGGCACGACCGCGACCATGCGACTTCCCCATCGAACCCTCGCGCTCGAGTCCGACGTTGCCCAACGCTGAGTGGCGCGTGCTCGTGGCGGACGACGAACCCGCGGCCAGGCGTGGCGTGCGGCAGTTGATCGCCGCATTCCCGGCCTTCCAGGTGATTGGCGAGTGCCGCGACGGCGCGGAGGTCCTCAGCGCGCTGGATTCACTGCGCCCCGACGTCGTCTTTCTCGATGTGCAGATGCCCGGCCTGGGCGGCTTTGATGTCATTCGCCAGCGGACGCCGGACCGCATGCCGGCGGTGGTCTTTCTCACGGCGTACGACCAGTTCGCGCTGAGTGCGTTCGATGCTCAGGCGCTGGATTACCTGGTGAAGCCGGTGTCCGAAGCGCGCTTCGCCGCGACGATGAAGCGACTCACGAAGCACCTGCACGGGGAAGGGCGGGGGACGGACCGGGACCGTGCCTTCGTCGTGGCCACGTCGCGGGGTGCCGTCGTCGTGCCGGTGCGCGAAGTCGAATGGATCGAGGCGGCCGACAATTACGCGCGTATCTGGTCGGGCGGGCGATCATGGCTGCTGCGTGAATCGCTCGGGATGCTGGAGGAGCGGATAGGCGCCAGTGGATTCGTGCGCGCCCATCGCCGCGCCCTGGTCCGCATCGACGCCGTCCAACGCCTGACGACGACGGACGAGGGAGAGACGATCGCCCTGCTGTCGTCAGGCGCGAGGATCCCGGTATCCCGCCGGCGGCGCGCCGGTTTCCTCGAAGCCCTGCGCTCCCGCGGTTGAGTCGGCCTAACGCGTCCAGGCGATGCGATATCGCTTGACGCGAGGCACGTCCTCCGCATCGTACGCCACGCCCCAGACATGGTCTCCGCGACGCACCACGGATGACACCTTCGCCGGCACCTGAACCTGGCCGAGGTAGCGGCCATCCGGCTCGAACACGTCGTAGAGGGCGGGGCGCGGTGCTTCTCCTGGCGTGAGTTGCCGCGACGGACGCCGCGAGGACGGCGGACTCACGCCGCCGCCGCCCGAGCTGGCACCCACTCGCGGACTCACCTCGGGGCGCACCGCGACCCAGATACGGCCATCGAGGCCAGCCTGAATGTCGGCATACAGGGGTTTCACGTCGGGAATGTCGGGCCCATTCCAGCTCCACGTGGGATCGGTCTTCCGCATCCGCTCTTCCACTTCGCGGCGCGCCTCGGCGCGTTCAGCGCGGGAGACCGGCTCCGGCTTCACGTCACGCCGGACGCTCAGCACCGGTCCACCGGGCTGGTGGATCTCGAACGCATAACGATCCGGCAGCCCGGCGATGAGATAGCCGAGCGGGCTGACGGTCACGATACGCGTCGGTGCGAAAGGGACCCCGCGGGTGTAGAGTGCACGACCCGACGTCGCCGAGAGCTCGGGAATTTCGTGTGCCGCCGGTGGCGCGTGCAGCGTGTCGATCGGGGAACCATCGGAACGGTAGCGCAGCCATACGGTGGGCCGATTCCGGATGTCAGCGGGGTTGAAGATGGTCTTGCGAGTGATGACGCGACCGGCGGTGTCCACGAGAAGGGCCCGCGAGTAGGTCGAAACCGTGTTGCCGCTGGAACCCGAGGGCGTGAGCCACTGCGTGAGTACCTCTCCATCCGCTGAGTAGACGTTGATGCGCCAGTTCCCCGTATCCCAGAGGAGCAGACGGCCATCTCGCATCGTCGCAATGCCTGACGTCGAGCGGTACTCACCGGGCCCCTGACCGCGACGCCCGATGGTTCGCACGAACTTTCCCTGGCTGTCGTATTGCCGTATGGTGGGCACCTGGCGATCGAAGGCGTAGATCGACCCGTCGCGGCCGAGCGCGATGTCGGCGATCTCGCCGAACATGTACTCCTCGGCCCCGTCGGCCACACCGATGCTGAGCTCTTCGACGAGCGTGGCGATCCCGGGGTGCATCGCCAGCTGGGCCAGTCGAACGATCGTGTCCGATGGCGCGCCGGGACGCGTGGTGCGCTGGGCGGTGAGCGACACGGGAAACAGGATCGCCAGCACTGTTGCCGCGCGCATCAGACGACAGATACGGTGCATGAACTGCCTCCGGAGTGTGAGGCTCTACGGCAGTTGGACCCGGAATAGGGGCTACGCGTTTCCTGGGCGTGCCGTGCTCCTCGTGGCGCGACCGAGCCCAGTCACCTCCACGTTCCTTCCGAGGAAGGCCCCATAGCGGCGCACAGCCGCTCTCAACCGGCCCTGCTCGGCTGCGGTTAATCGCGTGATCAGGGTCACGGCGAGGCGGACCGATTCACCGGTGACGGTTCGCTTCCAGCCGCCGACGAGCTGGCCGTCAATCGCGATGACGTTGGCGATGAGTGCACTGCCGCCGGTGACCGCGCGCACCGACCCCAGTCGCTTTCCAATGGCACTCCGGTCGCGGTAGGCGATGAAGAACTCGTCATAGTTAGGCAGCAGGTGAGCCGACGGCCCCGTCCTGCCGGGCACGTCACCAAGGATCCAGTACGACCGTTCCTCGATCGCGATTGATTCCAGCTCGCCCCGCGCCATGTCGATGCCACGCTTCACGTCCGGCATGGTCAGGCCCGACCACCAGCCGAAATCCTGTGCAGTCGCCGGAGAGCGTGTGCGGAAGTATCGCCGGGTGAGTTCGAGCAGTGACTCGTCGCGATCGCGGGGTGGCGCAGGAGGGACGCGATGCTCGAGCAGGGTGTACGTGAACTGCTTGCCACGGCGTGGCCCGCTGCAGACGAGCCCGTCGAGTTCGGCCCGCATCATGATGTGCGCGGTGCGCTGCACGCCTAACGCGCCGAGTCGGGCGCGTGACAGCACGGCCTTGAGCTCAGCCCGCGTAAGTGAGGCACTGTCCCGGAGCGCCTTCTCGATGGCGGCATTGCTGCGCCGGAACAGCCGGTCGTCAAGCTCCAGATGCCGGTCGTACGGCGTCATGTGTTTCGCCACGCGAGGCCCGGTGAGCGCCAGCAGCCACCGGATATCGGCGGGATCGACGAAGTGCCAGGTGGGGCGCAGCACGTGTGTCCGCAGGATGTCACCCGCCGCAAACTCGCGCTCGATCGCATCATCAGTGGCGCCGGTCGTACGCTGGGACAAGGCCCACTTTGCGCCGTTATAATTCTGCGACTGGACGGAGCCGAGGGCGCGAACGACCTC
>DAIUET010000231.1:0-4980 GCA_036845045.1 Gemmatimonadaceae bacterium
ATGATCCGCGGGGCCTATGAGCAGCTCCGCGACGCCGGCGTGTACACCGGATTCGGCGACGAGTGGATACGGGTGGGCGGCGTGAAGTACGCCGCCGACGGTTCAGCGTCTGAGCGGACCATGCGGATGAGCACACCCTACGTCGGCACGGATGACCTGGGACTGCTCACGATGACCCAGCAGGAGATCCACGAGCGGGTGGAAGATGCGCACCGAAATAACTGGCAGGTCGGCATCCACGCCAATGGCGACGTCGCCATCGACATGGTGCTGCAGGCGTATGAGCGGGTGCTGAAGCAATGGCCACACCCCGATCGCCGTCATCGCATCGAACATTGCTCGCTGGTGAACCCGTCGCTCCTGCAACGGATCAAGGCGTCTGGCGTGATCCCTACGCCGTTCTGGACGTACGTCTACTACCACGGTGAGAAGTGGTCGCAATACGGCGACGAGAAGATGCGCTGGATGTTCGCGCACCGGTCCTTCCTGGATCACGGCATCATGGTGGCGGGCGCCTCCGACTACGGACCCGGGCCCTTTGAGCCATTGATGGCGCTCCAGAGCATGGTCACGCGCCGCGATTACCGGGGTCGTGAATGGGGACCGAACCAGAAAGTGTCCGTGGACGAGGCGTTGCGCATCGCCACCGTGAACGGCGCCCACGCCTCATACGAAGAGAAGACGAAGGGGTCCATCTCGGCGGGGAAATACGCCGACTTCGTGGTGCTGGAGAAAGACCCGCACGATGTCGACCCGATGACGATCAAGGATATCCGTGTGGTGCACACGGTAGTCGGAGGAACCATGGCTCACTCCGTCGCGTAACAGCATCGGCAGTCCACCCGAGGTGGATCATGAAGCCTGACCCGCGCGCCTGGATCTTCGCGCTCTTCGCCGCGTTGATGGCGTGCCATCAGCCCCGCCAGATGGCCCCCCAGGTGCCGCTGGCGGGCATCGACGGTAACTACACGTTCACGATCTCCAGCCAGTCGATCAAGCTGGAAGGACAGTTCATCGTGGCGTACTCGAAGGCCTACCTGCTCTCGCCGAAGCACTGCGTTCCGACCGAGGGGCCAGAGGCATCCGAGGAAATGCGCGCGGCCTGGTACGAGTGTTGGGGCCAGCAGGGTCGGAGTACTCGTGAGGCATCCAGCCTTCGCCTGCGCATCAGCGAGGTGGATCCCATCAACCGTTCGCGATGGTACGCGCGGATGCGAGTGCCGGACACGGTCGTGCGGTGTACCCGGTACATGACCACCGGTGACTGCACCGAGATCCTGCGGGCGCGCGGCATGAAGTGGGTCGACCGTAACGGCTCGATTACCGTGCTGCGAGGCTTCACCGCGCAGCCGGACACTGGCCGTGGGAATGATCCAGCCGGTGACCGGCGCCTGCGGATCCGGTGTGACACCAGCGCCGTGACCAGGAATTGCGAACGGGCACGGGGCGGAGCACGTCAATGAGAAATGCGTGGATGGTGCTCCCGGCCGTGACCGTCCTGGCGTGCGGGGGTTCAGGCGCGCCGCCGGAAACGACGACGCGCAGCGGTTTCGTGGAAGGCACGTACGACTACTTCGCCAACCTTCCCGGACAGCAGGTGCGCGGAATGCTCCGCGTGATCGGCGACACCGTCCTCGTGGAACCGGTTGCCGAATACTGCCGTCCGGTCACGACGCCCGATCCGATCTACATCCGCTATACGTGCACCGGCTCGGGGTCCATCGAGGGGATTCTGCTGCGCATTGACCGCCGGAACCCGGTGCAGCTGTCGAAGTGGACCGCGGGCTTTCGCGTCCGGCGCCAGCGCCAGGTCTGCGTGAGCTACGAGGTGCAGGCGGGCCGGCGGGTCTGCGTGCAGACCTCCACGGAGTCGTACGAAACGATCGAGTCGCGCAGCGGAACCCTGCAATTGCAGCGAAGACCCTGATACGCGATCTGCTGACGCGATCTTCACGAGGGGACGACCGCGCGCCATACTCCCGGCGCTCACCACTCACTCACCCGTCGCCCTCATGCCGCCTAAACGTCTCGGTGTCGCCTTCATTGGAAGCGGCTTCAATACCCGGTTCCATCTCCAGGCGTGGCGCGGAGTCCGTGACGCCGATGTGGTCGGCGTCTGGAGTCCGCACTCCAGAAACGCGGCGTCGGCCGCGGCGCTGGCACGCAAGCTCGACGTTGGCCCGGCGAAGCCATACCGCTCGATCAGCGAGCTGGTGGCGGACCGGAAAGTCGACGCGATCTGGCTCTGTGGGCCCAATCATGCTCGCATCGAGAACGTCGAGGAGATCGTCGATACTGTCCATCGCGGCCGCGGTCAGCTTGCCGGCATCGCCTGTGAAAAACCGCTGGCGCGAAACGTGGCCGAGGCGGAGCGGGTGGAGGTCATGGTAGGCAGCGTCGGGCTCAAGACGGGATATCTCGAGAACCAGCTTTTTGCCCCGCACATCGAAGCAGGCAAGTCCCTGTTGTGGGCCCGCGGCGCGGCGACCACGGGACGGCCCTACCTGGCGCGGGCGGCCGAGGAGCATTCCGGCCCCCACATGCCGTGGTTCTGGCAGGGAGCACTACAGGGTGGCGGTGTGCTGAACGACATGATGTGCCACTCGGCACTGGTGGTGCGGCACCTTTTGACACGGCCGGGCGAGCCATTGAGCACGGTGAAACCGGTCCGTGTGACGGGTCATATCGCCTCGCTCAAATGGACGCGCCCGAGGTACGTCAGGCAGTTGAAGGTGCAGATGAGCCGTGACGTCGATTACGATCGCGCGCCGGCCGAGGATTTTGCGAGCGTCACGATCGAGTTCAAGACGGACGACGGCCACAAGGTGATTGGCGAGGCGACCACGTCCTGGAGCTTCGTGGGCGCGGGACTCCGGCTCTCCGCGGAACTGCTCGGTCCCGAGTACTCTCTCAAGTGGAATTCACTCGACAGCGGCCTGCAGCTTTTCTTCAGTCGCGCAGTCCGAGGCCGCGCCGGCGAAGACCTGGTGGAGAAGCAGAATGCCGAGGTTGGCGTAATGCCGGTGGTGCCGGAGGAATGGCTGGCCTACGGATACACGAACGAGGACCGGCATTACGTGCGCGCCTTCCTGGGGAAGGAAAAGCCGCGGCTGACGTTCGCGGATGGCGTCGATGTCGTCCGGCTGCTGATGACGGCGTACAAGAGCGCCGAGCAGGGGAAGACGCTTCGATACCAGCCCTCGACGCTCACGAGGTTCATTCCGAAGGTGGCGAGGGGGGTTTGGAGGCCTTAGGACGCAGAAGGGCGCACGACACTGACGACGCAAGACACTGACGGCGCAAGACACAGGAAGCGCAACGCACAAGAAGCGCACGAGCCCAAACGGCGTGAAGCAATGACGCGGAGACGCAGGTACGCGGCATGAACGGCGCAGGCACTCTCGGAGCAACCTCTGACGGAGTTCCCACCATGAACCGACGTTATGCATTCGCGCTGCTGACCGTTGTCGCGGCTGGCGCCTGCTCCGGAGAAACCGACAGCCGCTCGTGCCCGGCGGATCAGGCCGGACTCACGCTGCCGCCGGGCTTCTGCGCCCAGGTCGTCGCCGACAGCGTGGGCGCGGCGCGGCACATCGCGGTTGCGCCTAACGGCGACCTGCTGGTCGCGCTGCGCGACAGCAACGGCGGCGTCGTGGCCTTGCGTGACGTCGATGGCGACGGGGTCGCCGAGCAGCGCGAGAAGTTCGGAGCGAGCGGTGGGACCGGCATCGCGTTCTTCGACAATCACGTGTACTTCGCGACCGACACCTCGATCGTTCGCTGGCCGTGGAGCGAGGGATCCCTCGCTCCCGGCGGATCGCCCGAGACGATCGTGACCGAACTGGCCGTGCAGCGTGGCCATGCGGCAAAGCCGTTCACGATTGCCTCCGACGGCTCGCTCTACGTGAACATCGGCGCGCCGTCCAATTCGTGCCAGCTCAAGGATCGCGAGGCGGGGTCCAAAGGACAGGATCCGTGTCCCCTCCTCGAGCGCTCCGGCGGTATCTGGCGATTCGACGCCCGGAAGCCGATGCAACGACTGGCGGACGGCAAGCGGCACGCGACGGGGCTCCGTAACGTGGTGGCCCTCACGGTCGGTCCCGACGGTTCGTCGCTGTGGGGCGTGCAGCATGGACGCGACCTGCTCGCGGCGAACTGGGGACCACAGCTCCCGATCTTCACCGACCAGAAGAGTGCCGAGAACCCCGGCGAGGAGCTCTTCAGGATCGACGACGGGAAGGACTACGGCTGGCCGTACTGCTACTACGACGTCGATCTGAAGAAGAAGGTCCTCGCGCCTGAGTATGGGGGCGATGGACAGACGGAAGGTCGTTGTGCATCGGCTCCGCAACCGCTCGTGGCTTTTCCCGGGCACTGGGCACCGGAAAGCATCGTCTTCTACACCGGCAGCGCGTTTCCCGCCGAGTACCGGGGAGGCGCATTTGTGGCGTTCCACGGCTCCTGGAACCGCGCGCCGCTGCCACAGGCCGGGTTCAACGTCTCGTTCGTGCCGTTCGCCAACGGACAGCCTGCGGGCACGTACCGCGTGTTTGCGGATGGATTCCGGAGCGACTCAACGAACGCGCACCGGCCGATGGGAATGGCGGTGACGGCTGATGGCGCGCTGATCGTCGGCGATGATCGGGGAGGCAGGATCTACAGGATCTGGCATAACAACGACAACTAGGTCAGAGGCCGGTGACCGAGGGTCGAGGCTCGAGGGTCGAGGGTCGAGGGTCGAGGGTCGAGGGTCGAGGGTCGAGGGAAGGTTGAGTCGGAGCGGGAAGGTGAACAACGATCGCCGCCTCCTCTCCACTGGAGCCTCAAGCCTCGACCCTCGACCCTCGAGTCCGGGGCCTGAAGAGCAGCATGAAGAGCAAGAGCACCGCCAGCGCACCTAACGCGGGGACGCGCGAGACGCTGGCGCAGTCGTGCCGGACACACTCCCCCACCGCGGCGGCCGCGTCGGTGCAACTGGCG
>DAIUET010000232.1:0-4959 GCA_036845045.1 Gemmatimonadaceae bacterium
GTCACCGCGCTTCCTCGCGCGGAGACATCCCGGATCCCGACAGACACCGGTTGCGCCTCGCGGATGCGGCGGAGAGCACGCAGGCCGCGCGCCAACCATCCTCCGGACCGGTTCTCCGGCGCCACGGTGATGTTCACTTCGATTCCTTCCCCGGTGGGATCGGTGTTATACGCCTCCCAGAAGATCCCGACCTTCGAGCCCACCGGGATCCGCTCCGACGTTCGCATGTGTGGCAGGACATCCTCGGCGCTCACCGGCATGCCGTCGAACGGATCATAGAGGACGATATCCGACAGCTGGATGCGGGACTGCGGAGCGTCGGTGCGCCGCACACCATAGCGGGCGCGAGCGAGGGTCTGGCGCCTGGCCGCGGCAACTTCGACGCTCAGCAACATCGGTCCCCAGGCGGAGCGCGCCATGAACGTGCCGGAGCGTCGCGGTGCTTCGCTGCGCACCACCACGGCGTCCTTCTCCTCGCCCCGCGTGAGCACCATGGCCGCGGTCAGCTCCCGAGCGTCGACCGCGGCAGCCAGCTGCTCGTCCTTCGCGACGGACCACGCCACCATCACCATGGCGGAATCCCCGCGGCGGAAGAGCGCGGACTGGTGCTCCAGCGGAATGAGGCGCTTCGCATAGACCGGCGCATAACGAGCGCGCACCGGCGGAATGCCCTTGCTCCGCCACCCGGCGGAATCGCTCGAGGCGGGGTTGTCGAGTACTCCACGCGCCGGGAGAAACGGGTGCGCCGGGGTGCGCTCGTGTCCCACGAGACTCGGCTCGCCGCCCACCGAGAGGGCGCCGCCGGGACTCCGCGTCCAGGCGATAGGCCACCCATAGCGGAGCGTCAGCTCACGCTCGTCGTAGTCGAAGCCCATCGAGTAGGCCGACGGCGCGTCCTCCACGAAGTGCGCCATCATCAGTCGCGAGTAATACTCGGTTCGCGCGTCGTTGCCGCGGCCGGAGAGCATGGGCCGCGACAGCCACCACATCCGCTCCTCGAGCGGCATGCGCCCGTCGCACCCCTGTTCCCGGTACCGGCGCAGCTGGTTGTCGTCGAGCAGGAGCTTGAGATCGCGCCAGGCGCATCGGTCGTCGCTGCTCATCAGGCGCAGCGCCGACTGAAAGGCGCTGTCGGCTTCCTCGAAGCGGGCGGCGACGTGGAAGGCGAATCCCCGCAACGCATGGCACCACCACTCGCGCGCGGTGCATTGTTGCGCGGCGCCGATGGCGTCCTGCTCACGGCCCGCCTCGACCAGGTACCGCACGCGCTGGCCCGAGACCCAGCGGTCGTTAGGCCAGAGCTGTCCGACGGAGTCGATCTGCTCGATGAGCCGGTTCCGGGCCTCACGGATCCGGTCCGACTCGCTGGGCGGGTCGGGCGAATCTTCCTCGTACCAGTAACAGAACCGTCCCACGCGCTCATCGCATCGATCCGGGCCGCTCCGCACAGTGAACACCGGCGCATTGCGGCGGCGGTAGGTCTCGAAGCCCTCCTGGGCGGCTCGAAGCGCCTCGATCGAGGTGGAGACCTCCGGCGGAATGGCCGGCCGCACCTCCAGCACCTGGGCGGGCAGCACGCCCCCGCCGAGGAGGAAGCAAGCGATCAGTCCGGGCCACAGGGTGGCAAGGCGAAGCGACATGGGTGCTGCGGTACCCTCGGGTTGACCGAAATGTGTCACGGGACGCGGGACGCGACACGCCTTGAGAATGTGGCCTGCCGCCGTGTAGCCTCAGGACACCCCTGACCACCCATTCCCAATACGCCATGGTCAGTCCTGTCACACCGCGGTACGGCAGCTCCGGGGTGTCCGGCGACCCCCGAGGGACGGAATGAAGCTCGTTTCGCTCTGCCCTTCGCTGACGGAGCTCGTGTTCGACCTCGGCGCCGGCGACTGGCTCGTGGGCCGGACGAAGTTCTGCGTGCATCCCGTTGACCGCGTCGACGCGGTGGAGAAGGTCGGGGGCACCAAGAACCCGAAGATCGAGCGCATCATCGAGCTCGCGCCGGATCTCGTGCTCATGAACGACGAGGAGAACCGGAAGGAGGACGCGGCGGCGCTCCTGGCGGCCGGCCTGCGCGTACACTCGTCCCTGCCGCGCACGGCGGCGGAAACAGCGGCGATGGTCCGTTCCATCGGCATCGCACTGGGGCGTTCCCGCGAAGCGGAGCGCGTCGCCGCCGACATCGAGCGCCGGGCCGATCGCGTGCGGCGTGAGGCCGCGCGACATCCGCCAGTGCGCTACGCCTGCCTGATCTGGCGGGAACCGCTCATGACGATCACCGATGACACGTTCATTGCCGGCCTGCTGAAGCTGGCGGGTGGGCAGAACGTCTTCGGCGCGCGCCAGGGCCGCTATCCCGTGATCACGGCGGCGGAACTGCACGACGCGGATCCGCTGCTGGTACTGCTGCCTGACGAACCGTTCCCCTTCCAGGCGAAGCACGCCGACGAACTCGCGTCCCTGAGCCGGCTGCCGCGCGACCGGTTCCGCCTCGTCGATGGCGAACTGCTCTCGTGGCATGGATCGCGCACGCCGCGAGGGATCGACTACGCCGAGTCGGTGCTCCGGAGCGGGGAATGGGGCGGAGCCGCCGTGTCAGGGTGACCGGTCCGTGCCCTGTCCTGATGTGCAATGCACCTTCAACCGCAAATGCGCGCACACCCGATCCTCCAGTCGCTCCTGATCCTCGCTGTGGCCGCGAGCTGCAATGCGGACAGCGTGGTCGGACCCCGCGACTTCCGGCGCCTGTTGCGGGCGCAAGCCATCTGGAATGCGCGGTCCTTTGCGGATTACCGCTATGAGATCCGCATTTCCTGTTTCTGCCCGCCGGAGATGAACCAGTGGACGCGGGTCTCGGTGCAGGGTGGCGCCGTCGTGGCGGCCGAGGCGGTTGAGCCCGATCCGCTCTTTCCCATCGGCGACATCCGTTTCTGGGTCCCGATCGACGTTCTGTTCGAGAACCTGTACGAGTCGATGACCCAGCCCGCGTCTCGCAGCTACCTGGACGAGATCGTGGTCGACTACGACAACGAACTGGGGTACCCGACAAGCATCGAGTATCGCGCCAGGAGCAACGTCATCGACGGCGGCGCGGTCTACAGCCTGAGGAACGTCACGCCGCTGGAGTGAGCCGTGCCGGAGCCGTCACCCGGACTCCCGGTTCCAGCGGAAGAAGATGACCGACCAGGCGGTAAAGGCGACGAGCGCGCTGCCAACTCCCATCAGGGCGCCCGCGAGCTGGTGATCGTCGCGGGCATTCACGCCTGGCAGCGGGGGCGCGAGCTCGAAGACGCCGTACAACGGGGTTTCGGAATAGACGAGGAAGGCCACCAGTCCGAACATGATCGGGCTGAACATCAGGCCCAGGACGAGATATCCCATCTTCACTGGGTGGGTGAAGCGGGGCTGGGCGGGGACATCGCGGACGACCGGCCACCAGAATACGCAGCCGCCACCGATCCAGAGCAGGTCGATCAGCATGGAGCCCCACTGCGTGGCCATCAGGGTGTCGACGATCGCCGGCAGGTGAGTCGCCAGCACGACCACCGAGAACACCACCAGCGCGGGCAACGGCCGGACGAGACGCCTGACGAGCGCGGGGAGCGGGCCCGGGCGCTCGAGCATCGCCACGGCGTCGGGCGATGGCCCCATCAGCAGCATGGGAGGCGCCACCAGCGCCAGGAGCAGGAACTGGAGCGTGTGGACGCTGGCCAGGTAGCCCGCGCCTAACGCGCCGATGGGCCAATCGAGCGCCAGCCAGAGGATCACCAGCCCACCGACGAACCCCGGGTGCACGGGCCGCTGCCGGCGGCCGGCGGCGCGGGCACCGGCGCGATTCCAGGCCCACATGCCCAGTGCCATCAGGATGATGAACAGCCAGACGCCGGGGTAGGCGCGCCACTGCCATGACCAGGCCTGGCCGGTGGCACTGCACCAGAAGCTCACACCCAGATGGGAGATGGGAGATGGGGGATCGGAGACCGCCTCATTTCCTGGCCGGGGTGCCCACTCCAAGAGCTTTCTGAAGGTCGGCGTACGGCACCACGGGTGCTCGCACCTCGAGGGCGCCCATGCGGGAAAGCGACAGGTACAGCGTCACCGTATCGCCGGCGACCAGCTTCTTCTTCAGCTGCAGCAGCATGATGTGGATGCTGTCGGGCATCATGCGGACCTCGCCGCGAGCGGGGAGGACCACTGTCGGCGTCGACATCATGTGCCGCATGTCGCCGGCGCCCATCGTCTCGTGCACTTCGCCGCGGACGGCCACGTCCGACGCGACAGCGACGAGCGTGTCCTCCTGCAATGTGCCGTTCCGGATAGTCACGTAGACCGCTGCTTCGTCCTGCGAAGCCGGTTCCGCTACGACCGCCTGCGTGACGACGAGCCCTTCCATGGTGACGTCTGACGGCTGCTGGGACGCCCTGGTGAGTTCTTCCGACCGGGCCTGTGCCGCGAGGTCGCGCCGGATCCGCTCACCGCTCGGATCCGCGACCAGCAGGGGCAGGTCGTTGGCCCAGTCCTCCTGCCGGATGCCGAACGGATAGATCGTGTAGGCGTGGCCGTCGCGCGCGAACGCAAACACCTGCGCACCGTGGCCGATGAAATACTGCGAGGAATCCGTGCCGACGTACTCACGCGTCGCCTCACCGAGGTGGAGTGCCCGCTGGGCCTGCGCCAGCTCCTCCTTCGTGCCGGTGAGGCCCACGAACGCCGGGTCGAAGTTGCCTAACCATTCGCGCAGCCGGTCCGGCGTGTCCCGCTCCGGGTCGGTCGTGACGAACACCGTGACGACCCTGGCGCGGTCCTCGGCGGGCATGCGCCGCAGCACGGCGGCGATGTTCGCCATGTGGAGCGGGCAGACGTCGGGGCAGTGCGTGTAGCCGAAGAACAACAGCGCGACCTTGCCGCGTGTCTCGGCGGCAAAGTCATAGCGGCGCCCGTTGAAGTCGGTCAGCA
>DAIUET010000233.1:0-4946 GCA_036845045.1 Gemmatimonadaceae bacterium
CGAGCTCAATCGGGCGGTGGCGATCTCGATGGCTGACGGTCCGGCGGCTGGACTCGACCTGGTCGAGTCGCTGCTCGACGACCCCGCCCTGCGGGGCTACCACCTCCTGCCGGCGGTCCGGGGCGATCTCCTGTTCAGGCTCGGCCGGCTCGATGAGGCGCGCGGCGACTTCGAACGGGCGGCATTCATGACCCAGAACGCGCGCGAGCGACACCTGTTGCTCGAGCGAGCCGCAGCATGTCGCGTCGCCTAGGCGTCGCGCAGCACGCTGGCCGGATCGATACGGGCCGCGCGCCGAGCCGGCAGCCATGCCGCCACGCCAGCGACTCCCGACAGGACGAGGACTGCGCCGCCGAGGGTCGGCAGGTCGCGCGGCTCCAGGCCATACAACAGCGCGCCCGCGAACCGCGACGCCCACCAGCTTACGACCACCCCGACGGCGAGCCCACTGCCCACCAGCAACGCAACACGCGACAGCACGATGCGGACTACCGCCGCCGGCGTCGTCCCGAGCGCCATCCGGATTCCGAGCTCGGTGTGTCGACGGCTCACCGAATAGGACGTGACACCGTAGAGGCCGAGCGCCGCGAGGAGGAGTGCCAGCACGCCGAAGAACCCCGACAGCCGGGCTACCAAGCGTTCCCGCGACAGGGCAGCGTCCACGATCTCGAAGAATGGGCGGATACTCGTCGTCAGGTTGGGATTTATGCTCGTAATGGCTTCACTGGCAGGGCGTGACATGGACGCAAGCGCGCCAGGTCTGAGCCGAAACATGAGGGACAGCACAACCGGAGGTCGGGCCTGCTGTGCGACGGGCCAATACATCGTTGGAGGGACCGGTTCCCGTACCGAGCGATACACCGCATCCTGGACGACGCCGATGATTTCCAGCGGATCAGGATTCGCGAAAGACGCGGGTTCCTCGACGATGAGCTGCCCGAGTGGATTCTCCGTCCCGAAGTGCGTGCGGACGTACGTCTCATTGACGATGACGGCTCGAGGTGCGCCCAGGCGGTCTCGATCATCGAAATCCCTGCCCGACACGAAGCGCGTTCCCATGGTGCCGAACCATCCGGGACTGATCACGTTCACCCAGACGCGGCGATCGGCTTCAGGGAGTGGCGGCTTCCCGACGCGCAGCATGCGCCGGGTGGAATTCGACCCGCTGACCGGGGTGATGGCCGCCAGCGCCGCTGTGGAGACTCCCGGCAGGGCGCGGACCGACTGCACGATCTGGTCATACATTGCGAGCCGTCCGACAGAATCGACGCCCGCACGCTCGGAACCGATGTCGATCACGGCGACGCCTTCACGCTCCAGGCCAAGCTCCCGGTTGGAGAGCGCCGCAAAGGTGCGGACGAACAGCCCCGCGCCGACCAGCAGCACCAGCGACATCGCCACCTGCACCGCCACCAGAGAGCCGGCGAATCCGCCACGCGCGGAGGTCGTGCCCCTTCCCTGTTCCTTCATTGCGTCTATTGGAGCGACACGCGCCGACCGCAGCGCCGGCGCTACGCCGAACAGCAGCGCGGTGGCGATACCCACGGCGACCGTGAACGACAGCACGCGCCAGTCGATCCCCACATCGATGAACACACGGTTGAAGACCTGGTTCGTGGTCATCGCCAGCTGCGTCACGAGAAAACGACTGCCGAGGAACGCGACTACGATACCGAGCGCGGCACCGATGCCGGACAGCAGGAGGCTTTCGGCGAAAAGCTGGCGCGCTAACCTTCCCGCCGAGGCGCCGAGCGCCGATCGGACGCTGAACTCATGACGGCGCGCCGTGGCCCGGGCCAGCAGCAGATTCGCGATGTTGCCGCAGGCAATGAAGAGCGTGAGGGCGACGATCGCCATGAGCGCGAACAGGGGTTTCTGGTACTGGTCCCGGATACCCGAGACTGTCGCGCCCGGCCGGATGGTCAGCGGGTTCGCGAGGTACCGCGCGAGCTCATCGGGGCGGCGACCAGTGGGCCGCGTTTCGACCAGGATCTGCGGCTGGGCCACACGGAAAGCGGCGGTCGCCTGTGCTGGAGTCTGGCGAGGCGCGAGGCGGAACATGATCTGGAGCCAGCTGCTGTGCGAACCGAAGTTGGTCCGCGCCTGACGGATCAGCGGTTCGGCGTTGAGCGGGACGATGACGTCGAACGAACGGCCGACTTCCGGGCCGAAGAAGCTCCGACCGGTGACTCCCACGATGGTGAATGCGACGCGGTCAACGTTGATGCGCTGGCCGATGACGTCCGGCGCACCACCGTAGCGCCGCTGCCAGAAGCCGTAACTGAGAACGGCGACCGGGCCATCCGGGCCACCCCCGGGAACGTCGTCAGCCGGCGTCAGCGGTCGGCCAACGGCGACGTCCACGCCCATGACCTCGAACATACCACCGCTCGCGTAAAGCCCATCGGCGGGATCGACTTCCCCCGATTCCGCCATGTTGAAGCGGAACCCGCTGAACGCGAAGGCGCCGTCGCTGAGACCCGGTCGCCGCAGAATGCTCTCCCAAATGGGGTGGCTCCAGAAACTGGACCGGCTTACGTCATCGAACAGCATGGCCAGTCGATCCGCGTGCCGAACCGGCAGCGGCCGGAGGACGAGCGCGTCCACGAGCGAAAACATGGCGGCGTTGGCGCCGATGCCCAGCGCAAGCGACAGAATGGCGACGGTGGTGACCAATGGCGTCGTGCGAAGGGCTCGATATGCGTCGCGAAAGTCCGTCACAGTTGCTCCGGGGCGGGGGGCCAAGGCTGTGACAGGCTGCCGCAGAAAAGGGTTTCGCGGAGCCCACCCCGCGTTTCTTGTGAAGCCCTGATGGCCGGCAGGAAAATCACCTAGAGTTGTGGAGCCGGTATTCAACCCGATGGAGCCGACCAGATGTTGACTGAACTGAAATACGCCATTCGCTCGCTATCCAGAACGCCGGGATTCGCGCTCGCCGTCATCCTGACGCTTGGACTCGGCATCGGCGCCAACACCGCCATCTTCAGCGTCGTGCGCGGCGTCCTGCTCCGGCCCCTGCCCCATCGCGACGGGGACCGGCTCGTCTACCTGCGGCAGTCGATCAATGGGCCGGGTGGCGAGAACATCCTCTTCTCCGTGCCCGAGATCCTCGATTTCCGCAACAGCGCGAAGTCGCTGCAGGGGATCGCCGAGTATTCGCAGATGGCGTACACGCTGCAGGGCGAGGACGATGCGGTGCGGATCAACGTGGGGCTCGTCACCGGGAATTACTTCCAGATCATGGGCCTGTCGCCGATCCTGGGCCGTACGCTCCGGGACACCGATGACGGGACCGGTGTGCCCCCGGTCATGGTGCTCACGCACGAGTACTGGCAGCGCCGGTTCGGGGGAGACAGCGGAATCATCGGAAAGATGGTGCGCATCGATGGCCGCAACGTCGAGGTGGTCGGCGTGGTGCAGTCGGCCCCGACGTTTCCCAACCGGATGGACGCGCTCCTCAACATGGTCATCTCCGAGCACCATACCAGCGCGATGATGGTGCACGGCCGCACGCACCGCATGACCGAGATGATCGCCCGGCTCTCGCCCGGCGCTACGCTGGAACAGGCGCGGGCCGAGGTGGCGACCATCCGTCAGCGCGTCCAGTCGGACTTCAAGGAGTCGTACGACCCAGGATCGGGATACCGCGTCAGCGTCATCCCCTTCCGCGAGGTCCTGGGTGAGCGCGCGCGGCTGACACTCTACCTCCTCATGGGCGCGGCGGCGTTCGTGCTCATCATCTCGGCGGCCAACGTCGCGAACCTCAGCCTGATGCGGGCGGTGCGCCGCGAGCACGAGCTCATGATCCGCGCCGCGTTAGGCTCCGGTGTAGCGCGCCTGCGCCGCCTGCTCCTCGTGGAGAACCTCGTGCTCGCCTTTGCCGGCGCCGCGTTCGGGCTGGTGCTGGCGCGACTGGGGCTGGGACTGCTGGTATCACTGGCCGAGCGGTATTCGCCACGGGCCAACGAGATCGCGCTGGACGGGATGGTGCTCGCGTTCACGGTGGCGGTTACCGTCGCGGTGGCCATCCTCCTCGCCTACGCGCCACGGATCGCGCGCGAAGGGCAGCTCGGGGCCTGGATCTCCGCGGGTGTCAATCGCATGAGCGGCAGTCTGCGACGTCAGCGGCTGCAGCGCGGACTCGTCGTCGCGCAGGTGGGGGTCTCGGTGGTGCTGTTGACGTGTGCCGGGCTTCTCACGCGCACGATGCTCGAGTTATCGGAAGTCGACGCGGGCCTGCGTGCACCGGAAGTGCTTACCATGGAAGTGCCGCTCTCGGCCGGGCCCCGTGCCGACGCCGAGACGAAAGCGCTCTACGATCGCATGAAACTGGAGATTGGAGCGCTCCCCGGCGTCACGGAGGTCGGACTTGGGTCCACGATGCCGCTCCGGGCGGCCGGCTTCCAGCTCGAGGTGAAGGCGGAGCACCGTCCGCTCGCGCCGGGTGAACCGATGCCGCGCGCCGAGTTCCGGACCGCAAGTCCCGAGTACTTCCGCGCCGCTGGCATCCCGCTGAAGAAGGGTCGTGAGTTCACGAGCACGGATCGCGACAGCGCGGCCCGCGTCGTCATCCTCAACGAGACGCTCGCGAAGCGGCTCTTCGGCGATACGGACCCGATCAACCAGCGCGTGGCCTGGACCGGCGACGTGCTGCGCTTCATTCCCGTCAGCGGGGACTGGCGGACGGTCGTCGGGATCGTGGGCGACACGAAGGACGGCGGACTCGATGCCGAGACAGGTCCGGTCATGTTCCTGCCCTTCGCCCAGGAGGTTGCCTTCACGGGGGGCCTGGTGATCCGCGCCGAGCGGGACGCGGTGGGGCTCGTGCCCGCCACCACGCGCGTGGTGCGCAGCGTGGCGCCGTCGGATCCGATCGAGAACGTGCTGACGGTGTCGCAGATCCGCGACCAGAGCGTCGCGCCGCGGCGCCTCAATGCGGCGCTGGT
>DAIUET010000234.1:0-4925 GCA_036845045.1 Gemmatimonadaceae bacterium
ACGGCGCGGACTGCCGAAGGTCGCGAACTGCCGAAGGGCGCGAATTGCCGAAGGGCGCGAACTGCCTGAACGGCGTGATTCAGTCAGGCTGGAGTGCGTTAGTGCTGCCAGGCGATCGAGTACTCAGCTCCAGCACCGCGTGCAACAGCAGCAATCAGTGCGCTGCCTTATTCCCGGCGAAAGCATATCATCGCACCGATCATGCTGGAGCTGCTACCTGCACCAGCACCAGCACCAGCACCAGCGCGCAGCAGCAGCTGCAGCACGCAGCAATCAGCACGCAGCCTTGTTACCCGGCAAAGGTATAGCACCACGCCTCTCCCTCCAGTACCGCTTCACCGCCATCGCGCCGGATCACGATCCGAAGCTGGCATACCGGCTTCGTCGCATGCACGCTCAACACTTCGGCTTCGGCGGTGATCGTGTCGCCGATGTAGACCGGCGCGGTGAACTTCCAGTTCTGGCTGAGAAACACCGTACCCGCGCCCGGCATATCCATCGCCACGAGCGCATGCAGGATCCCCGTCGTCAGCCCACCCTGCGCCACCAGTCGCCCGAACTTCGTCCGCGACACGAAGGACTCATCGAAGTGCAGCGGATTGTAGTCGCCCGTGATCTCCGCGTACGCCCGGACGTGCTCCGCGGTGACGGTCATGCTGCGCGAAGCCTTTTGCCCCACCGTGACGGTCACGTTCAGATCTCCTTATGTACCAGGGGGACGAGGGAAGCGCGAACCAGCCAGATCAGCGCCGCCGAGACGAGTAGCGCCGCCACACCCGCCAGCAACCCGTTCCACAGGGAACCCGCACCCCAGAAAACGTTCGCCAGACCAGCCGCCGCCGCTGAACTCACAACAAGGCCCGCCTGGGCAGGCATGGCGTATTGCCGCCACCTGACCACCGTGACGAGCGTGAACAAGGAACAGATCCCGTAACCCATTTGCGCCACTGACTGCGCGTACTGGCCAATGGCAGTGGAGTGTGTCCATTGCTCCGCTCCGCCGGCGATCCCCTGGAACGTGAGCCCGAGGAGCAGCAGCGCCGCGAGCGCGGCGAGGACCTGGCGAATGCCTGGATGAAGAATCATCAGCCCTCAGTAAGGAGGAGTTCGAGGAAAGCCGTACCCGGAACGGGGCTGAATCGATACGCGTCGATCGGCATGAAACCCAGCGAGCGGTAGAGCTCCTGCGCGCGCCCCATCTGCGGGAGCGTGTCGAGCCGCATCCGCTCGTAACCGGCCGCCACGGCGAACCGAATGGCCGCCTCCGCCAGGGACCGGCCAAGCCCGAGGCCGCGTCCCGATGGCCGGACGTACAGCCGCTTCATCTCGGCGGTGCGCTCGTCGAGCGGTCGAACACCAACGCATCCGATCACGGCGTCGCCCGTGCGCGCGAGCAGCAGGGTTCCGGCGGGCGGGGAATACTCCCCGGGCAGCCGGTTCACCTCCTCCTCGAACCCCTGGTACGCGAGGTCGACGCCCAGCGAGTCCGCGTACTCCTGGAAGAGCGTGCGGACCAGCTCGAGGTCGCTCGCTGACGCGGCCGTGTCGAGGCGGACCATCTGCCTAACGCCTTCCCATGGCGAGCAAGGTCTCCGTCGGCTCCTGCAGGAGGAGCGACGTCGCCTTCGAGGAGGCAAACAGCCCGACGACCGGCAGCAGCACGCGATCACGCAACCGGCGGGCGATGGGATGAGTGGCTTCCGCCAGCCTGCCGAGCCGCGACGAGGCATCGGACACGCGCTTCACGGCCCGCCGCCTCCGCCGCTGGTACGCAGCCAGTGCGTCCGCCATCGATTCGTTCCGACGGAGTTCGTCGCAGAGGACCGCCGCATCGACGAGGGCGCTGTTGGCGCCCTGGCCGAGGTTCGGCGCCATCGCGTGAGCAGCGTCTCCGAGGAGAACGAGCCCCCCGTCGTACCACCGCGCGCAGTCGACGCGGATCACCTCGTTCTGGATCAGCTCATCGAAGGCCCTGAGGCCGGCCAGAATCCGTCCCGACGCTGGATAGGCCCGGGACCACGCCGCGCGGAACGCGGTGAGGTCGCGCGCGTCGAGCGCGGCGCCTAACGCCTTCGTGCCGCAGGAAGCGAACGCATACGTGCCGCCGTCCACCGGGAACGCGCCGAACAGCCCTGCCGGCGTCCAGGCTTCCGTGCCGGTCGCCACGTCGCTCTCGAGGAGCATGCGCACATACCGGATGCCGGTGCCGCGCACCCTCGCGCCGAACGCGCCACCGGCGCGCACGCGTGAGTGGATCCCATCCGCGCCGATGACCAGGTCCGCCTGCAACGCGGATTCGCCGGTTTGATCCCTGACGGTCACCTCACCACCCGGCGTCGCGCGGAGGACCTCGGTCCCGAACCGTCGCTCGATCCGTGGCTCGCCGCCGACGGCATCGAGCAGCATCCCCTGCAGCGTCGACCGCCTTACCATGACGGCTCGCGGCGGATCGCCACGAGGCGCCAGCAGCGTGCGGCCTCGCGCGTCGACGATGCGCACTTCAGTCACCGGTCGCGCGACGGCGAGCGCCGGGCCGAAGCCTAACGACTCGAGCACCGCCAGCCCGTTCTCGGCGAGGGCGATGCCGGCGCCGATCGCCCGCGGCTCAGCCACGCGCTCAACCAGCGTGACCCGGGCGCCGGCGCGCGCCAGCAGGAGCGCCGCGGCACAGCCGCCGGTGGCGCCACCGCAGACGATGACATGCAAGCCGGACAGTTCCATTCGGTCAGGCCTAAGATGCCGTGGGACATGGGGTTTTGCACCATCCACCGGGCGCGGTCAGGGAAAACCCGCCCCCTCGAGCAAGGGCTTCGAACGGAAACAGCCCCCCGGCGGCTCCGTAGTATTCATCAGCCCCACTTCCCCACCCAATCAGCCGCAACATGCCCGCTCAAAGGTCCGTGATACCGCGCGCGCTCGCACTGATCGCCCTGACGTTTGCCACGCCCGCATTCGGGCAGGCGGTGACCGTTCGAGACCTCCCGAAGCCGGCTCGCGAAATCGAAGAGCCGTTTACGCTCGTCACCAGTGTGCTCGAGCTCAGGCCCGACCAGGTGCTCGCCGTCGACGGATCCGAGATGACGGTGTCGCTCGTCGATTTCGCCAGCGGGACGGTCACCGCGTTCGGACGGCAGGGTAGCGGTCCAGGCGAGTATCGCGTCCCGGCCGCGCTCCTGCGGCAGCGCGGTGACACCCTCTGGCTGTTCGACGCGATGCAGCAGCGTATCGTCGTGTTCAATCCCGACCTGAAGCCGGGAACCACGTTCCCCATGCTCATCTTCGACCAGGCCACCACCACGGCACTGACCGCTCCGTTCGGAGGCGACCGGATGGGCCGTATCTATGCGAGCTCGATGAAGATCGAGGCCGGCAGGCAGGGCGGGCAGATGCAGATGACGTTTCCGGACTCGGTCGGGCTCGTGCGCGTCGATCCCCGCGGCACCACCGGTCGAACCGAACTCGCCAGGCTGCGGTTCCCGGTGAGCGGGAAGCCGGATATCCAGCAGAACGGCATGGCGTTCAAGTACACGATGGCATATCCCGGGCTGGTGGCGGCAGACGCGTGGGCCGTGTTCCCTGACGGCCGCATCGGGATCGTGCGAGGGGCGACCTATACGGTCGAGTTCATCGCCCCCGACGGCAGGAAAACCTCGGCCAGGGTGGCATACGATCCGATCAGGGTCACGGCGGCCGACCAGAAGGCCGAAATGGACTCGGCGCGGCGGCAGATGACGGAGCAGGCCAAGTCGGTGCAGAAGATGTTGCCCGCCAACGTCTCGATGGACTTCGAGCTCCTGCCGCCCGCCGACTGGCCGGCGACGTACCCGCCGGTGTCGCCGTTAGGCGCGCTGGCGGCCCCCGATGGCCGGTTGTGGGTGAGGCGGGCGACGCCGGCCCGCGTCGCACGCGAGCACTGGGACGTCATCGACCAGACGGGCAAGCTGGTGGCGCGGTGGCGCCTGCCTTCAAGGACCACGCTGGTCGCGGTCGGCCAGGGCGTGGTGTACACGACGCGCACGGACGAGGATGACCTTCGCTACCTGCAGCGCGTTGCCGTAGGCCGGTAGTCCGCCGTCAGAAGACTGCTCCGCCGCTCGACTTTCCCACGGTCGTGCGGCGGAGTTGCTTTGGGGACGATGGACGAGCGATTCACGATCGGGCGGTTCATCCGGCTCACCGGCCGGGCGCTGGCGTTACGCTGTCCGCGCTGCGGTGGCGGATCGCTGTTCCGGAGCTGGTGGTCGCTCAAGCCGCAGTGCCCGCAGTGCGGATTTGCGCTGGATCGTGGGGAGCGGGACTTCTGGATCGGCGGGTACGCGGTGAACCTCGTGATCGCCGAGTTCCTGGCTGTCGGCGTCATACTGGCCGTCGTGGTTGCGACCTGGCCGGACGTGCCATGGAAGTTCATCCAGTTCGGTGGAGCGGCACTCGCCGTGCTGCTGCCCGTCCTGACGTTCCCGGTTTCACGCGTGTTGTGGCTGGCGTGGGATTACTGCTTCCGTCCGGTACGTGATTGAGGCTACGATGCCTCGCGTGACCCTCGTTCCGGCCCTGCCGCCGAATGTCCCCCGGCGCAACCGTCGGCTGCTGCAGCGCGCCGGCCGAATGGGCATGCGCCTGATGCGCTGGCGCGTCGAGGGGGAGTTCCCCGACCTGCGGAAGTTCATCATCATCATCGCGCCGCATACGTCGAACTGGGACTTCATCGCGGCGCTCTTCTGCGACCTGGCCCTGGATCTCGAGGCGGGCTTCCTGGCCAAGCACAGCATCTTCGTGGGTCCGTTCGGGCGCTGGCTCAAGTCGTTAGGCGGCATCCCGGTCGTACGCAGCGCGTCTCACAACATCGTGTCGCAGGTCGCGGCGGAGTTCGCGCGGCGCGACCGCATGGTACTGGCGATCGCGCCGGAGGGCACCCGGCGCAAGGT
>DAIUET010000235.1:0-4911 GCA_036845045.1 Gemmatimonadaceae bacterium
GGTTTCAGTGTCGTGCGAGCCATTCTCGTTAGGTCCTGAACAACCGTCGCGCGTTTCACACTCCACTGTCCCCTCCCTCCGTGACCCCGTCAGACTGGCTGATCTCCAACTTTCCGGAAGCGACTGCCGAGCTGTTCGACTTCCTCCGCATCCCGAGCATCAGCGCACGGTCAGAACATCGCGGTGACGTGGGGCGGGCGGCGGAGTGGCTGGCTGGCCGACTCCTGGAGGCCGGACTGAGCGCCGAAATCGTCCAGACCGAAGGCCATCCGATCGTGGTCGGTGAGTGGCGCGGCGCCGGGCCGACGGCGCCGACCTACCTGGTCTACGGCCACTACGACGTCCAACCGGTGGAACCACTCGAGCTGTGGCACTCGCCGCCGTTCGAGCCCACGGTGCGCGATGGGCGCATTTATGCGCGCGGCTCCGTGGACGACAAGGGCCAGCTCTATCTGCATGTGAAGGCCCTGCAGGCGCACCTGGCGACGAACAAGGAGCTGCCGGTCAACGTCATCGTGCTCGCCGAAGGGGAGGAGGAAGTTGGGAGCGAGCACCTCTCCGCGTTCGTCGAGAGTCACTCGGGACGCCTGGCCTGCGACGGCGTCATCATCTCCGATTCGGCGATGTTCGCGCCCGGGCTCCCCTCCCTCCTGTTTTCGCTGCGCGGATTGGCCTACCTGCAGATCGATGTGCAGGGTCCGGCGACAGACCTCCATTCCGGAAGTT
This sequence comes from Gemmatimonadaceae bacterium, assembly GCA_036845045.1. GTDB lineage: Bacteria > Gemmatimonadota > Gemmatimonadetes > Gemmatimonadales > Gemmatimonadaceae > JABWBJ01. The sequence goes on from DAIUET010000235.1 coordinate 727, forward strand.
ACGGCGGCGCGGTGGTGAACCCGGCCACGGCGCTCGCCCGCATCATCGCCAGCTTCCATGATGACCAGCGCCGGGTCCTGGTGAAGGGTTTCTACGACGCGGTGCTCGCCTGGGACGATGACATCCGGGCACAGATCCGCCAGCTGCCGTTTCGCGAGGAGGGCTTTCGCGAGGAGGCCGGGCCGCCCGCGTTAGGCGGCGAGGCCGGCTACTCCACGCTCGAACGGATCTGGACCCGTCCCACGCTGGAGGTGAACGGCCTGTTGAGCGGGTATACGGGGGAAGGGGCCAAGACCGTGCTCCCGTCGCAGGCGATGGCGAAGGTGAGCTGTCGCCTCGTGCCCGATCAGGCGCCGGACGAGATCGCGCGACTGGTAACGGAGCACGTGAAGCGCGTGGCGCCTCCGGAGGTGACCGTGACGGTGACGACGCTCCATCAGGGCCATCCGTGGCGGGCCCGACTCGAGGGGCCCCTGGTCGACGCCGGCCGTCGTGCCCTCGAGAAGGCGTTTGGACGGGCGCCGGTGCTGACCGGCGAAGGGGGGTCGATTCCCGTGGTCGGCGACTTCCAGCGCATTCTCGGCGCCCCCGTGCTGCTCATGGGCTTCGGTCTGCCCGGCGAGAACGCCCACGCGCCTGACGAGTGGATGGCGGTCGAGAACTTCGAGAAGGGAATGCTCGCCGCGGCGTTGATGTGGGACGAACTCGGCGAGCCGAGCCGCTAGCGGCATGAGGCCGAAGTGGCGTTCACGACGCTTGCGGCCCACTGAGTCACACGTGTCGGCAGTAGTTGATATGAATCTCGCGGGCTCGTCGATTCTGGAAATCGGATACGCCGATCGTGACGCATCCAACGGATTATGTCTGGTTGCGCAGAGCGCTCGGGGAGACCAGGCGGTAGAACTCTGGTTCGGGTCCGAAATGGAGCAGGAGGCCAACCGCTGACGGAGCGGCTCAGTTCTCCTCAATCGGCCCTGGGGGTCTCCGTGCCGTCTCCCACATCGCACGAATTCCGGGCTCCATATCATCCCCACATTGCCGAGGGAATCAGCCTAACGCACCCGGCCGCAAGTTCGCGTATGGCCGATCCGCTGCATCCGTCCCGATCAGGCTAATCCGAGTTCCTGACATCGACGAATCTCGTGAACGAGACGTTCATCGGTACGCTGGCCCGATTCCCTATTCCCGATTCCCTATTCCGGTCACCGCCCGATCCGGATGTTGCCCTTGAAGGATCGCAGCGTTGCCCGGGCCTCGCCGACGCCCAGGCTCAGGGTCAGCTCCTCCCCGCGTCCTTCACGGCCCGGCGTGGGGCGGCGCGCCGTCACGCCGTTGATGATGCGGCCGGTGATGGTCGTCGCTTCGATATCCAGCGCCGCCTTGCCGATCATCATTTCGATGGCGCCGCTGTGGGAGTCGATAAGCAGGCTGCCGGCGCGGGCGACACCCGCACCAAACGAGACATCGCCGGTAACCGACTCGATCCGGGCGCGCTCGAATAAGCCGTCGCGAAGGGTCACCGTGCCGCTGACGGTGGTGATGCCGAGGTCCGTGCAGGAGCCGCGGATGGTGATGTCGCCGGTGGCAGTCTTGGCGCGCATCCAGGTCGGCGCGCCCGACACCACGACACTTCCGTCCATCGACTCGACGTTCAGCTCCCGGGGGGTTCCGGTGACGGTGACAGACCCGCCCACGATGTTGAGATCCAGTCCACCGCTGATCCCGGTCACGTCGATCGTGGCGCTCCCCGACTTCGCCCACACTGTCGCGCCCGCAGGAACGAACAGCTCGAGCGATGCCGATGCGTTGGTGGTGGACGGGCCCTCGATGTAGAACTTGACGCCTGGCGCCGGCGTACTTCCACCACCGGTGGCACCATCGAGCCGCGCATCCCGCGGCAGCGTCCCGGTCATGACGAGTGAGTCCTTCTGCCAGCCGGTCACGCGTAACGAGGAGAACGCGCCGTTCAGCCTGACGTACACGTCACGCGTAACGGCGCGCCGCACATCGACCTTCTGTTGTGCGGCGGCCGGCGCCGCCAGGCCGGCGGCGGCAACGAGTACCAGGGCATTACGACGGGACATGAACATCATCACGAGGAAGCTAGCTGCGTCACGCGACGCAGGAGTTCGATCTTCTGCCGGTAGTTCGATGCCACCAGTTCCGACAGCGCTGTATTCGCCGGGTCACGCAGCAGGGCCTCGCGCCCCTCGGCGATCGCCAGGTCGATCGTTGCCAGTGCACGCTCCACCTTCACCAGCGTTTCGGGTGAAAGGTGCCCGTGCAGGTCCTCGAGCTGTTCGCGGAGTTCCAGCACGCTCGCCTGGAACACGCGCTCCGATGCCTGCCAGGACACGGAGATCGTCATGGCGGATGACTGCGCGAGCGCTGCGTCGGGCGACCGCGCGCCGATGACGGTCGACGTCAATGCAGCTGTTGCCACAACCAGAATCACCGCGGCTGCCGCGAGCCGGCGCGGTGTCACCCACCAGCCTCGCGAAGGAACATGATCAGTGCCGGACGGCAGGTGCGCGACCTTCCCCGCCTCGATCGTGGCGCGCACGTCGGTCCAGAGGCCCTCAGGGGGATCCATGGTCGTGGGCAGGCCTCCCGCGGCGAGAACCGTCGCCCGCAACCCGGCCAGTGTGGCGCCGCACACCTCACATTCGCTGGCGTGCGCTTCGGCGGCACTGCTCAGCGCCGGCGGGAGCATACCGTCGACCAGGTCGTTCAGCGTTTCCCAGCTCAGGTGATCAGTCATCGTCATCGGTTCAGCATCCTCATCATCAGGCGGCGAGCCCGGTGCAGTTGGGCACGCACGGAACTCGACTGCAAGTCAAGGCGGTCGGCGATCTCGTCGTGTCGGTACCCCTCCACGTCGTGCAGGACGAAGACTTCCCGCGCGCGCGGCGGCAGGGCCGCGATCGCCCGTTCCAGGTCAACGCGCGCCTCCACATCGGGGGGCCCACTTCCAAAGCGCACGTCAGTGTCATCCGCCGTCTCGTCCGTTGACGTCACCATCCGATTTTCCCGCCGGCGCTCGGAGCGCGCGGCGCCGAGCACCACGTTCACCGCAATCCGGTGGATCCACGTTTCGAACGCCGCTTCTCCGCGAAACGTCGAGAGCCGTTCCCACGCGCGCACGAATGCGTCGTGCGCGAGCTCGCGGGCCCGTTGGGGGTCACCGGTCATCCGGACACAGACTGCGTAGACGCGTCCAGCGCTTCGCTGGTAGAGCCGTTCGAAGGCACTCACGTCACCGCGAGCGGCCAGGGCGACGAGCGCGACGCTGTCGTCGGTGCCCGGCGCTGTCTGGGGATCGATCATCGGTGGCGTGCGAAGCGCAATTGCCCGTGCCTTTGCCATTTCCTCTTCAGATGCCGTTGCGTGCCAAATTGCTGCCATGCGACCTGTCGTTCACAGGATACCCGTTGCGGGGACATCCAGCCGTCCCCGCTGTGGGACGGTGGAGCGAAGCCGCTCGCCAACTCAAGGCCCTTCAACGGGTTCCGACTGACGAGGCTCCGGCATCAGAGGTGCATTACGACGGACGACACCTCTTCGGAGCGTTGAAATGAAGAATTCCGTCAGTTCGCTTGCGCTCGCTGCACTTGCGTTCACTGCCGTTAACGCCGACGCCCAGGCCAGGCCCGCGGCGCGGATCACCCCATACGTTGGATTCCTGGCTTCTGGAAGCATTGCCAGTGGGCCGTTCGGTTTCGAGATCGGTAATGCCGGCGCACCGCTCTACGGCCTCCAGCTTGGAATCAACCTGACGCCCAACATCGCGATCGTTGGCAACGTCGGTTACTCGGATACCGAGATCGAAGCCGGCCTTCCGATCATCGGTGGCCTCAGCCTGGCTGACAGCAAAGTCCTCCTGTACGACGGGGGTGTCCAGCTGCGCTTCCCCGCGGTCACTCGCACCGGGACAGGACTCGTCCCCTTCATCGAAGGCGGCGTGGGAGCGATCCGACATGACATCACGGTGGGTCCGGTCAACACGACGTCGACCAACGTCGCGTTTACAGCGGGCGGCGGCGTAGACCTCCAGCTCACCAACGCTCTGGGCCTCCGGCTCATGGCGAAGGACCACATGAGCCGGTTCGACTACGGCGAGGCGATCGGTATTGCGAATGAAGGACGCCGGGCGCACAACTGGGTGCTCGGCCTGGGGCTCAACCT
>DAIUET010000236.1:0-2822 GCA_036845045.1 Gemmatimonadaceae bacterium
CTGCCGGTCGTCGCCGGCCTCGCGGTGGGCATCGTGGTGGCGCTCCTGGCCGCCCGGTTCGTGGAGGGGATGCTGTTCGAGCTGTCGCCGCGCGATCCCACGGTGTTTGCCGCCGTGAGTGCCCTGCTCCTCGGCGTGGCCGTGGTGGCGAGCCTTGTCCCGGCACGGCGCGCCGCGCGGGTCGATCCCATGCTGGCGTTGCGTTCGGAATGACTACGCGTTAGGCAGCCCGTCCAGCGGCACACCGCGGGAAATGCCGTATGTGCCGAGCGGCTAATAGCATGTTGCGCGGTCCCTCGTACGCGGCAGTCCCCTGACATCGCCGCCCGGCTTACGCTGACGCGTCCGTATGGTTTGACGCCTAGGTTGCTTACCAGATTCCCTATCGGGGAGTCATCAAAACCCTGTTGGGCGCCGGACGGACCGACCTCGAGTTCGAGGCCTCGCCTGCCTGACGCGCCGGATTGTACCCGGCGGGAGGTTTCCATGTGGGCCGCACTCGTAGTTATCCCTCTGGCGGCGATGGTCATCCCGATTGTGCTCATCCTGCTCGCTGTCCTGGTCGATGTGGCGTTCCTGGCCTGGTATGCGTTCCGGATGTGGCACGACGAATGGGCCCAGAGAGTCGGCGTGCTCCTCGTTCGGCCGTTCCGCGGCCTGATACACCCGAAGCCGATGGTGCCGCGCATTCCGTAACCGTGGCATCGGGATCCTCGTGGCGGCGTTTCTCTGACAGCGTGCGGGGGTCTCCCCGACTGACGGCGCCATGAGGCTTCCCGAGTATCCCTCATCACCGAGGTCCCTGAGGAGGATGCCCATGCGTTGCCGTCATGCCCTGCTCGCCCTGGCTCTGGTGATGCCGGCGAGCGTCCAGTCACAGAACAAGCCGCCCGTCTCGAGCATCGAACGTTTCGACGTCGCCGGGCTCCCCTCGACCGCGGCGAGTGATCTCGAACGGGAGATCTTCACGCTGATCCGCTATCACCGTCGTGGTGACTTGCGCGATGCCACGCGCATTCACCTGAAGCTCGCCGAGTACTACAAGGAGCGTGGTGATAAGGCCAGGGCGGAGGATTGCACGAAGATGGCGAACGAGGCCTGGGAGGCGGCCGAGAAGGGCGTTCGGGTTTCCGCCGGCACGCCGGGCACGCCGCCCTTCGAACCGCTGAAGACGTTCCGCCAGAATTTCGCCTTCACGGATGAGGAACTTGGCACGACTCATCGGTGGGAGTTCTTCGACGATGGCACCTTTGCGCACCGCCTCTCGATTCCGGCGGGACAGGTTACGGCGCCACCGACGGAGCTGGGCTGGTATACGATGCTCGACGGACAGATCCGACTCTGGCAGGTTAGACCCGCACTCGACCGTACGGTCGCATTCCAACTCCTTGGCGAAGGAGGTCGTGACGGAGCCGTACTGGATGGGCAGCGGATGCGCGCGGTGAGGTAAGCAGACCCCCGACGCGCAAAGTGCGGCCCCGGACAACCCGGGGCCGCACTGTCATTTCAGGCGGCGTTCGGCTGAGGTCGCAGAGGTCGCCGAAGAGTAGCAATCGTGCACTTCGACGGCCTGCCGCCCTGCGAACTCTGCGCGCTCTGCGATGAATCTGTTGCGTTTCGAGACGCTACGGCGACTCGCGGTGGTGACGGGACATGTTGCAGAGGCGATACCGTCTCGCCGCTCAGGTGCGGCGTGCAGAAGAAGCCGCACCGCCCGGCGGCAGCGGGACCAGCTTCAGCCCCCGCTACGTACGCGCCGGCTCGATCTCGACGCGGATGTTCCGCCACTTCCCCTGGCGGAACCGGCCCACGCTCAGCACGCACCGGGTGGCGTGCCCGATGAGGATGGCGGTCCAGATGTCCGACGGATGAAGGCCCCGCATTGCCTGCAGCGACGAGCAGATGCCTAACGGGATGACGATCTGCGAGATGATCGAGATGTAGAGCGGGCCGCGCGTGTCGCCGGTGCCCTGGAGCCCGCCGGTGTGCACCAGCGCCACCGAGATGAACAGCCCCGACACGCTCAGGAACGTGAGCAACTGGACACCGATGTCCACCACCGCCGGATCCGACATCCCGAACGCCCCCAGCAGCACCCGCGGCACCGAGAGGAAGAGGATGGCCACGAAGATCGCGACGACGAGCCCGATCCGCGTCGCCACGCGTACCCCCTCCACGGCCCGTTCCGGAAATCCGGCTCCCAGGTTCTGTCCCGCGTACGCGGCCGACGCGCCCATGAGCCCCACCGAGGTCCACGTGATCATCGAGAACAGTTCCGTATATCCGACGGCGTAGGCCGCCTGCGCCTCGGCGCTCTGGTCGAGGGAGCCGATGAACCGGAGCAGCAGCACGCCGGCGATGTTCATGGCGACCCCCTGCACGCCGGTCGGCAGGCCAAAACGGAAGAGCGCGCGGATGATGCTCCAATCCGGTCGCCAGCTCGTGTCACGGACGGAGATTACCCAGTCGCCCTTCCACAGCTTCCACAAGGAATAGACCATCACCAGCGTGGCCGCGAGGTTGGTGCCGATCGCGGCGCCGGCGGTTCCGAGTCGCGGAATCGGCCCGATACCGGGAATCAGGACGAGGTTCAACGCGATGTTGATGATCGTGAGGGCGATGCCAAGACGCAGCGGCGTCTGCGCATCACCGGCCGCGCGCAGCGCACCGCCCAGCATGAAGAACACCATCATGCCGAGGCTGGCGACGAACATGATGCGGAGGAACGGGAGGGCTTCCGCCCGCACCGCCGGCTCGGCGTTCACCAGTTCGAGGAGCGATGGCGCGGCGAACCAGCCGATAGGCGCCAGGACCGCGACGGA
>DAIUET010000236.1:2922-4882 GCA_036845045.1 Gemmatimonadaceae bacterium
CGCCAGACGGCGGGGGCGATGGGACCCGATACGATGGACCGGTCGAAGCGACCCCGGGGCGGAGAAGTCATGACCGTGCAGGATCGCCGACGTTCCGGCGCGCGGCAAGTCACCTGAGCCGGGCCGTGGTGCTGTGCCTCAGTCCGTCCCGCTTTGCGGCGGGCCGTAGCCGCGTATTGGCGGAGTTTCGACGCGCAGAGCGGACGACCGCGGACTCCCGGATCGCCCCCTGTCAGTCGCCGCCGCAAGATGCAGATTCGGTGCGACTCCCTTTTGCGAGCGTGCCCCATGAAACGGCTCCGCACAGCAGCCGTCACGATGTTCGTCCTTTCCGCGTTTGCCCCCGCCGCGCGCGCGCAATTCCCCGGCATGGCCGGGAGTGCGCGGCCGATCAGTCTCGTGGTCAGCGGCGGCATGACGCTGCCGGCAGCGGATCTCGGCGACTTCCACGATGCGGGCTTCCATGTCGACGCGTCGCTCCTGCTCAACATTCCCGGGTTCCCGCTCGCGCTGCGGCCTGAATTCTCGCTGACCCGGTTCAAGCTCAAGGAGCCGGCAGGCGTCCAGTACGAGGACGACGTCACCCAGATGATTGCGGCCCTGGGGAACCTCGAGTTGCCACTGGGCGGCGGTCTCTACGTGCTGGCGGGTGGCGGGATCCTTTCCCTCTCGGTACCGGCGGCGGCCACGGGCGGCGAGGAGGAGTCATCGAGCCGGTTCACCTTCGACGCGGGCGCCGGGCTCCGGTTTGCGTTAGGCAGCATCCGCGGATTCGTCGAGGCGCGCATCGGCGCGGCCTCCTACGACGAAGGGAAGATCGGGTTCAGCAAGGCGCAGTTCATCCCGTTCACGTTCGGGTTGGTCTTCTAGATCGGGAATAGGGAATAGGGAATAGAGACACGTCGCTGGCTGCTTCGTATGTCCGTGCTTCTGGAGCACAACAATGCGTAGTGCACCGCTGGTCCTGCTGGTGCTGTTTGCGACGCCCGCCCTGGCGCAGACCGGTGCCGACGAACGACAGATCCGTCGCCTGCGCGCATCGTCGAATGCGGCAATCGCGAGCCATGACACCGCCGGTATTGGCGCGATCCTCGCCCGTGACGTCATCGTCGTCACCTCCAATTCGGTACACGCCGTTGGCCGCCAGGAGAACCTGAAGCGCTTCGCCGACCAGTTCCGGACGCGTCCCGACGTCGTGTACGATCGCGCCCCACTCGAGGTACGCGTCTACCAGCCGTGGGGCATGGCCGCTGAACGCGGCAGGTGGACCGGATCCTGGACCGCCAACGATGGAAAGATCCGTATCAGTGGCTCCTACTTCGCCAAATGGAGGCGGATCAATGGACGGTGGCTGGTGGAGAGCGAGACCTACGTGCCGGAGCGGTGTACGGGTGGCGCCTACTGCCGCAGCACGCCCTGATTCCGCAGGGGGGTGACACCCATTTTCACTCGCTGCGGTCCGCGGCGATTCCGAAGGCCCGCTCCCCTGTCCAGATTCCCTGTCCGCGTCTTTCCGGAGTCTTGATGCGTAACACATCGGCGATCATCGGCCTGTCTGCCGCGACCCTTCTTGTCACGTCCGTTGCTCACGCGCAGGGGCGCGGCGGGGGTCCGGAAGCGACGATCGCCCCCGGGCAGGAATGTCCTCCAGGCATGACAGAGATCCGCCCGCTGCGGTGCATGGCTCCACAGTTGCCGGCGCCGAGTATCCTCGACTACCGGCCGCGCAGCACGCTTGTTGTGCCTGAGCATCCGGTGTCTCGCGCAAAATATCCGGCGATCGATTTTCACGGACATCCGCAGGCGCTGCTCAACTCCCCCGAAGGCCTGGCCACACTGAAGGCCGCGATGGACAGCCTCAACCTGGGGTTGATGATTGCCGCCGAGAACCAGAGCGGAGAGCGGCTGGCGAGGACGCTCGCGCTGGTGAACGCGTCGCCCCTCAAGGGTCGAGTCGCCG
>DAIUET010000237.1:0-4863 GCA_036845045.1 Gemmatimonadaceae bacterium
CGGGATTCCTGACGTACTCGCGGGGCGGGACGATGGTCGTGCCGACCGGCACCTGTCCGGTGCGCAACGTGCGACCGGAGACCTCGATGTCCCGCTCGATGGCCACGATCCGGTCGCTCAGCACCTGGTACTGTTCGCGGAGCCCCTGCTCGGTCCCGGGCGGTGCGGTCCGCAGTTCCTCCAGGATCCTCTCGCGCCGGTTCTGGGCCGAAACCAGCTGGTCCGACATCTCGCTGCGCTGGTTGCGGATGACGCTCGCCTCAGCGGAGGTCAGTGGACGCGTTGGCGCCTGCGGATTCACTTCGACGATGACTGGCTGGGGGAGCGCCGGCGGTACCGGAGCCGGTGTGCCAGGAGTCTGAGCTGTGGCCTGAGTCAGCATGACAATCCTACGGGGGTGAGTGGCTTGGGGTTACACCCACAACCAGGTCAGAGGTCAGAGGTCAGAGGTCAGAGTCAGAGGTCACCCCTCTGGCGTCCCGGGCAGCAGCGGCTCCAGTTCCGGAGAGGTTGCCCCGTTCTCGTTGCAGAGAGCGTATTTCGTCTCCCCGGCATGATACATCGCGACCCCGGCCGTTTCGCCGCGCTTGTTCAGCACGAAGAAGCGGATGTTGAAGTTCGGGTTGCCCTTGGAGTTCAGCAGGCGCCGTTCGACGGTATTGGCCCTGATCCGTTTCAACGCCTCCATGCCCGCGTCCTTGGGTGACATGCCGCGGCGAAGCGACTCGACGATCAGGAAAGAACTCAGGTTGTACAGGTTCGCCTCGCCCCGCCCGGTGGACCCGGCCGCGCCGACGTCGTTGTCCACGTAGAGTCCGGCGCCGAGTATGGGTGAGTCACCCACCCGCCCCGGAATCTTCCAGGCCAGGCCGCTGGTGGTCGTGACGCCGCAGATGTCGCCGTTGGCGTTGATGCCGTTGCAGTTGATGGTCCCCCAGAAGCTGCCTTCGGGGAGCAGCCCGTCCCGGACCATCGATCTACCTGCCGCCAGGGCCCTCTCCGCGAAGTCTGCGTCACCGCGTGAGCCTTCAGGGGGTTTCCGCGCCGGGCTGTTGGGATCCAGCCACCGCTCGGGATCCACGCGCCGTCGCCATTCGAGCCAGAGCCGGCGCGACCGCTCGGTGTTCAGGTCCGGTTCGATCGTGAATCCCATCACGCGGGCGAACTCCTGGGCGCCGCGACCGGCCAGCAGGTGGTTGTCGGTGAAGTCGGCCACCGCCCGAGCCACCAGCGACGGTGTCCGCACACCCTCGATCGCGGCCACGGCGCCGGCGCGCTTCTTCGGTCCGTGCATGCAGGACGCATCGAGCTGGATGACGCCGTCAGCGTTAGGCATGGCGCCGTAGCCGATCCCGGTCTCCTCGGGGTCCAGCTCGGGGATGTTGACGCCCTCGATGAGGGCGTCGAGCACGTCCTTCCCTTCGGTGATCAGGCGGAAGGCGCGCTCGACGGCGTTGTCCCTGCCGCCGTTCCGGAAGTTGAAGCCCGAGAAGTCGGAGATGACGACCGGCTTCACCCGCGCGCCGGCCTGGATCGCCGGTGCGGGGAACGGCGCGTCGTTGGCGGCCGGCACCACCGCGCCTAACGCAACCGATAGCGATGCCTGCTTCACGAAACCGCGCCGGTCGATGGGATCGGAGATCACTGGAGCCTCCACGCAGGGACTGATCGGGAATCTATTCCCCGATCGGGCGGTGGCGAATCCGGCCTACCTGCGCCTCGTGGTCCAGATCATGACCAGCAGGCCGCGATTGCCGCGCGTGCGGGCGAGTGTTCGCGTGCTCTGAGCGGCTGAGCGATCGCGTTCGCCCCCCGAAAAGAACGACCCCGTGATGCCGCCGCAAGGCGTCCCCGGATTCGGTGGCGTCACGCGATCATCGGTTTGCAGCGAGTTGGCCGGGTACACCTCAATTCCGGCGATATCGATCGGCGGGATTTCGTGCAGGGCCAGGTCTGGTCGCGCCACGCCGTCGACGTAGATGCAGGCGGGTGCGTTCTGAAGGATCACGCCGCGCGATATCACGGAATTCGCGAACCGTAGCCCGTCGAGCAGGTGCGGCGCATCAGGATCAATCTCGTGGGCAGGAACAAACGTGGCAGGACTGCCGGCCCGGATGATGCGACTCCTGATCCCTCGCGTCTGGTCCTCATCCCGGAACTGGTACTCGGCATAGAGCGAATCGAGGGTGACCGTCACGTCCACTCCGCCGTCCGGGGGCACCGTGACCGGCATCAGCCTGGTCCCGAATCCGTCGAGGGTTACCAGGATCGAGTGCGAACCGATGGCGAGCTGCGGGATGCTGAAGCGGCCATCCGCGGCCGACCTGGCGTTATGCGGTTCGTTGAGGACTTCGACCAGCGCGCTGCGAATGGGACGCGGTTCGTGCGGGAGCAGACTGATACCGCGCGTGACGACCACACCGTGCAAGCCCGGCCTCGACACCCTCACCGCAACCGTGTCGAGGGGGATCGGGGCAGTGCGCAGCTCGATCGTGATCTCGAGTTCGCGTCCGGTGACGTCGATCATCCGCGAGTGCGGCCGGTAGCCGATGCGAACGACACGGACTTCGTACTGACCGTTCGGCACGCCGGGAATGCGGAACTGCCCAGCGGCGCTGGTCCGCGTGCGAAGGCTGAGCGAATCGGGGTCGATCACCACGAGCGCTTCGGGAATTGGCCTCCCGGCTTCGTCGCGCACCACACCCGAGACCACCGCGGGGCCCTGCGCGCGGAGGGCCCCTGCCGTGATGAGGATTCCCACAAATACCGCCAGCGGCCGCATAGGACCTCATGGGAGAGCGCACCACTTACCCAGCCCGGCATTGACCGTTCCCCGGCAAATGCGGTCTGGCGCCGTCACTGTCCGTCTGTACGATTGTCTGATCTTCCCGGCTGGTGATCCGGTTGGTTGTTGGTCGCTGGTCGCTGGTCGCTGGTCGCTGGTCGCTCTTCGCTTGCCGCTGCCCCGCCCATGCATCCTCTCAACGCGAAATACGAGGCCGCCGGTACCATCCCCGCGGGCACCGACATCGGCCACGTCCACCTCAAGGTCTCGAGCATCGATACCGCGCTCGAGTTCTACTGCGGTGTACTCGGCTTCGAGCTGATGGCGATGTACGGCGACTCGGCGGCCTTTGTGTCCGCCGGCGGCTACCACCATCACATTGGGCTGAACACCTGGCATAGTCGCGGTGCGGGTCCGCCGCCGGCCCGTTCGACCGGCCTCTATCACGTCGCCATCCGGTTCCCTTCGCGCCGCGACCTGGCCAACACCGTGAAGCGGGTGCTCGACGCTGGTGTCGAGCTCCAGGGCGCGAGCGATCACGGCGTGAGCGAGGCGATATACCTGGCCGATCCTGACCACAATGGGATCGAGCTGTATCGCGATCGACCGCGCGAGGAGTGGCCGAAGAACCCCGACGGCTCGCTCCACATGTTCACGTCCGCGCTCGATCTCGAAGGCCTGCTGCACGAAGCCGGATGACGACTCAGGCGGTCGCCCAGCGGGTTCCGTGGTGGAGGGAAGTAACGAGGGATCAGTGGCGGGCGCTCGCCGCCGCCAAGCTCGGATGGATGCTCGACGCCATGGACTTCCTGCTTTACGTGATGGCGATCGGGCAGCTCAGGGCATACTTCGGCTTCAGCGACGCGACCGCGGGGCTGCTGGGGACCGTCACGCTCATCACGTCGGCCGTCGGCGGCATCGTCTTCGGCATCGTCGCCGACCGGGCCGGCCGCACGCGGGCGCTGATGGCGACCATCCTCATCTTCTCGGTCTGCTCGTTAGGTGCAGCGACGTCCCAGACACTGTGGCAGCTGATGGTCTGGCGGATCCTGCTCGGCTTCGGGATGGGTGGCGAGTGGGCGTCGGGCGCCGTCCTGGTGAGCGAGACCTGGCCGGCCCACCTGCGGACGCGCGCCATCAGCATCATGCAGTCCGGGTGGGCGTTAGGCTACATCGCCGCGGCGTTGCTGGCGGCGCTGGTGCTCGGCACGCTGAACCTCGGACCAGAGGCCTGGCGCTGGCTGTTCGCGATCGGGGTGCTCCCGGCGCTGCTCACGATCTGGATCCGGCGCAGTGTGAAGGAGCCCGAGGCATGGACGCGACGGAAGCAGGTAGCGAGAGGTCCCGGGCACGCGTTCGGCGTGCTGTTCGGTCCGGAGTTCCGTGGCCGGACCATTCTCGCAACGCTGCTGTCGGCCTGCGTGCAGTTCGCCAACTGGGGTCTCTTCTTCTGGCTCCCCGGGTTCCTGGCCCGTCCGGTGGAGGAGGGTGGCGCGGGAATGTCGATCGTCCGTTCGGCGGGCTGGATCATCCCGGTGCAGATCGGCGCCTACATCGGCTACAACTCGTTCGGCTTCATCGCCGAGAAGCTGGGCCGGCGCCGGACGTTCGTGATGTATCTCGTGACCGCTGCCATCCTCGTCCCGCTCTATGGACAGCTCGGGCGCAGTCCGGGGATCCTGATGGCGTTAGGCCCGCTGCTCGGATTTGTCGGGTATGGCTATTTCAGCCTGTTCGGATCGTTCCTGGCGGAGCTCTTCCCGACGGACATCCGGGCGACGGGTCAGGGGCTGACGTACAACCTCGGTCGGGGCCTGGGTGCGCTGGCGCCTTATACGATCGGTGCGGTCGCCTCGCTGCCAAACGTCGGCATCGGCTCGGCGCTGGCGCTGACGTCGGCGTTCTTCCTCGCGGGGGCCGTGTTGATCATGTTCTTCGCCGATACGAGCAAGAAGCCGCTGGTGGAGACCGCCCCGTGAAGCACCAGAGCAGGGCGTCCAGATCTGACGTTTTGTTGGCCCGTAGCGGCAATCAGGAGGCACGATGACAGAGCAAGCGGTGAAGAATCAGCTTGTCCA
>DAIUET010000238.1:0-3598 GCA_036845045.1 Gemmatimonadaceae bacterium
GCCATTGCGGCGCCATCGATCCGCGCATCCGGGTCCGGGAATTCTGCGGCCAGTTCATGCCGATTGGCGTGCCACGCGGAGGCCAATCGCCGGAAAACGTTCCGCCGGTGTTCACTGGCTGTGCGTCGTACGACGCCAAACAACCATGTACGAAACGCGGAATCGCCGCGGAACACCGCCCGTCCATCGAGCACCTTGAGATACGAGTCCTGCAGCACGTCGCTGGCCTCACTTCGGTCGAACCCGCAGCAGGCCATGGCCCAGCCGAGGCATTCGGCATGGTGCCGTTCGAGCGCCGCACGAAGGTCGGCGGGCGCTGTGGTCGGCTCGGCAGAGGGTTCAGGAATGCCAATGAGTGCCAGCGATCGCGATTCCATATGACATGAGGTCAGAGGTCGGAGGTCAGAGGTCAGAGGTAAAAGCGGTAACTCTGACCTCCGACCTCTGACCTCTGACCTCTGACCTCGTACTCAACTGATCGGACGCGGCGCCCCCGTGACCCCCTTCACCAACCGGTACATGAACTCCAGGCCCTGGTAGAAGGCGCGGACCGGGATGCGCTCGTTCATGCCGTGCGCAAACGTTTCCGGGTAGAACAGTCCCGAGACGCCGTAGACCGGAATCCCGGCGTTGCGCAGGTACAGCCCGTCCGTCGCGCCGGTGCTCATGGTGGGAATGACGGGGACACCGGGCCACATCTCCTTCGTCACTCGTTCGATCTCGCCCATCAACGCCGGTGTCAGCGGCGAGGGTGGCGAGTTCGTGGGCGATCCCTGCGCCGTGACCTTCACACCGGTGTCGCCGACCACCCGCTCCAGCACTGCCCGTACCTGCTCCGGTGTCTCGTCAGGCAGGATGCGGCAGTTGACGTTGGCGCGGGCGCGTTGCGGAAGGGCATTCGTGGCGTGCCCGCCTTCCAGCATCGTCGCAACACAGGAGGTGCGTAACTGCGAGTTGTAGCGCGGGTCGGCGGAGAGCGTCGCCGCCGCTTGTGCGTCCGCGGGGTTGGCGACGATCGCGCGCATCGCGGCGGCCATCCGGGGTGCTTCCTTCTCCACCACGGGGGCGAGCCGCGTGAAATATGTCCTCGTCACCTCGTTGAGGCGCACCGGCATGATCGTCGGGTTGATCTTCGTCAGCGCAACCGCCAGTTGCGTGATCGCGTTGTCCGGGCGGGGCACCGAGCTGTGACCGCCAGGGTTGGTGACCTCGAAGCGGAAATTGAGGAACTTCTTCTCGCTGGCCTGCACGTCGTTCGAGACTTTCGCCGTGTCCGTGATGTTCGGACCGCGCACGCGTCCGCCGCCACCCTCGTTGAACACGAATTCGGCGTCGATCAGCGGACGGTGGTTCTGCAGCAGCCAGGCGACGCCGTTGGCCGAGCCGCCTTCTTCGTCGGCCGTGAGCGCGACGATGATGTCGCGATCGGGAACGTACCGCTCTTCGCGCATCCGCATGATCACGGCGAGGTGGATCGCGCTTTCGTCCTTGTCGTCGGCGACACCGCGGCCGAAGAACGTGCCGTCGCGTTCGATGAACTCGAACGGTGGCAGGGTCCAGTCTTCCGCCTTGGCCTCGACCACGTCGATGTGCGACAGCAGCAGGATCGGCTTCTTGCCGGTGTTCCGGCCCCGGAGTCGCGCGATCAGGTTCCCTTTCTTCGGCGCGTTCTCGAGCACCACGACATCGGAGTCCGGGAAGCCGAAGGCCTTGAGGCGTGCGGCCATCGCCTGCGCCGCGGCCAGTGTGCTCCCCGAGCTCTCCGTGGTGTTGATCTCGACCAGCTCCTTGAAGAGACTCCGCGCAACCGAGTCCCACTTCGTCTGCTGCGCGTGGGTCGGCGTTGTTCCGATCGTGAGTAAAGCGATGGCAACGATGGCTCGATTCATTGTCGGTGACTCGTGACTGGTGACTCGTGACTCGGGCGGCTCCTGAAGGCTGCAGCCTGCCTGACTGGTGTCAACCACATCCGGAAGATCCCAGTCGCGGTTTCGAACCAGGGCAGGGTCTGACCGGAGAGAGCCACCACAGCCCGGGGACCGCACGACGCGTGTCAGGGCGATAAGCGGCCCCGGCGTCTCTCTCGTGGTGCGTGGTGTCCCACGGAGGCTCCCATGTCAGTACGTCGATTCGCCCAGCGTTCGGCCGTTGCTGGAGTCATCCTGCTCGCGACCGCGACAGCGTCGCTCGAGGCCCAGCTGATCGCCCCGAAGACCGTCCCGATCCACCAGGGCGAGCAGTTCAACATCTATCCATCGCAATGGCCGGGCATGGGCGGAGTATCGATCGCCCTGGTCGACACGATTGGCGATCTCTGGGCGAATCCCGCCAAGGCCACGCGGCTCACCGTCGGATCGATCCAGGTGATGCCGTTCACGCACCGCGCCACGGCTGGCGGTGGACGGACGCTGCCGGTGAGCGTCCTCCAGACAGGCGGCGGGATGGCGGGAGGGGCGCTCCTTTCGCTCCAGGAAGTGGAGCGCCGGGACGTGTTCTGGGACGTTCCCATCAGCGACCGCCGGGCCTCGAACCAGTACCTCAGTGGAGTCCTGGCGCGGCGGTTCGGTGACGGCCTGTCCATCGGCGCCAGCGTATCGGCCGCCAACCTGAAGGGAGTCGACGGGGTCGGCGCACTGTATGGGGGGAGCGACCGCGTTAGGCAGTCCGGTGGGCTGCTCGGTGCCCGCCTCGGGCTGACGAAGGACTTCACCGGCGGCGCGACGCTCGAACTCGTCGCAGTGAGCAATCGCTATCGCATGACGCACGACGTGCACTATCCGGCGGCCTGGCGCTGGGCACCCTGCAACTGCCCGGCGATCGGCCCCTGCGTCTGCGACCCGGTCGTGGTAGCCGAGCGGGAGGAGCAGAACCTCGATCGTACCAATACCGCCGGTGTGCACGGAGTCTTCCTGACGCCGAAGACTCCCGGTGGCTGGCGGATGGGCTATTTGTTCACCGCGAACCGGTTGTCGCACCCGAAGATCCCCAACTACCAGATCCAGAACATTCCCCGGGATCCCGGCAACACCGATGCGTTCAACGTCGGGTTCGGAACGTCCCGGGTCGTGGGGCACTCGACCTTCGGACTCGACGTCGTCCTCGAGCCGATGTGGAGCCGCACCTGGGCGGACGCCGCCGGAGACACCACAGACGTGAACGGGACGGTGATTCCCAGGGGCGCGCATACCGTGGACAATCACTTCAGGTTTTCGAACTCGCGGATCAATGTCGGGTTCGGCCATGAACTGGCCGGCACGGCCGATTCGACCACGATGGTGGGGCTGCAGTTCGGCCTCGCGATGCGGTCCATCAACTACACGCTCGACCAGGAGAACCACGTCCTGCGCACCTCGCGCTCACAGGATGAAGGCTGGACCGAGTGGACCCCGACGTTCGGCTTGCGTGTCCGGAGCCGTGACATGGTGTTCAGCTATGCCGTCAGCGTCACCTGTGGTCCGGGATGCGCCAGGTCGGACCTCCAGGCAAGGAATTTCAACGCGCCCATGGTAGATGTCGGGGTGCTCGCGGCGCCGAGTGCCCCGCTCACGTTCGACGGGGGCACGTCGAACCAGCATCGGGTGATGGTGTCGATGCGCTT
>DAIUET010000238.1:3698-4851 GCA_036845045.1 Gemmatimonadaceae bacterium
ACCTTCTTCAGTCCGGCCAGGTACTCGTCAAACCACCCGCTCAGCGCACGGTGCTCGGCTTTCACCGTTTCTCGGAACGCGGCGTCGGACAGGAAGTGATAGAGTACGGCGGCCATGATGCGGGCATCATGCAGGAACCCCGTGTGCCCCACCTCCTTCATCGAGTCTTCCCACCGCTCATACGAGTGACCGGGAGCCGGTGAGCTGAACACTCCGACACTCACGCCGGGAATCTCGCGCGTGACGAACCCGGTCTCTTCGTAACCATCGGGCCGGTTGTGC
The DNA here is from genome assembly GCA_036845045.1 of Gemmatimonadaceae bacterium. Classification (GTDB taxonomy): domain Bacteria; phylum Gemmatimonadota; class Gemmatimonadetes; order Gemmatimonadales; family Gemmatimonadaceae; genus JABWBJ01. The sequence continues at coordinate 3,981 of DAIUET010000238.1, forward strand.
TCCGTATTCAGCCGGGGGGCGCCCAGCTTCTGCGCATAGGCGAAGACCAGCTCCTCCAGGCTCCCCACCGTAATCCCGTCGCGATACTCGCCGTAGCGGTCGATGGTCACCTTCGTGCCCGTGGCCAGCGCCGCGCCGCGAGCCGCGTTCGCGACCATCGAGTCGATGTGCGCGAGATACACCTCGTCCGGGTACCGCAGGTAGTAGTCGACCACCGCCCGGTCCGGAACGACGTTAGGCGCAATGCCACCCTCCGGGATCACGCCCTGGATCGACGCCTCGGGCCGGAACGTCGGCCGCAGGTGATCGACCGCCGTGTAGAACTGCACCGCGGCTGAGAGCGCGTTTCGCCCGTTCCACGACTGGCGCTGGTGGGCAGGCGTGCCCTCGAACACGTACTTCACCTCGTTGATGTTCAGGCAACAGACCCCGAACCCCGCCCGAGCGCGCGCGGTTTCTCCCGAACCGTGGCTCCGCACGAGGATGTCGGTGCCGCGGAACACGCCGGCTTTCCACATCGTCACCTTGCTCGGCGGGCCCACTTCCTCGGCGGGCGTGCCGAACACCCGGATGCGGCCCGGCAGGCGCCGGTCGCGCATGAGCTCCATGACGGCGATGGCGGTCGCGAACCCCACCGGGCTCTGCGCGTTGTGCTGGCACCCGTGGAAGGCCTCCTTCGTGCCCCGCAGCGCGTCATACTCGACGATGATGCCTAACGTGGGGCCGTTCGTCCCGGCCGGCGAGTCCCAGTTCCCGACGAACGCGGTCTCGAGCCCGGCCTGGCCGGTCGTCACGGCGAACCCCGCCGCGCGCAGAACACGGGTCAGGGGGTCGACGGACTTGAACTGCTTGAAGCTCACTTACGGATTCT
>DAIUET010000239.1:0-4827 GCA_036845045.1 Gemmatimonadaceae bacterium
GCCGCTTCCTGCTCCGGAATCATCAGGAACGCCCCTTCGCACAGCACACTGGGCATCCAGGTCGGTCGCAGCACGGCGAGGTTGTCGTAGAAGACACCCAGGTCCCGCAATCCCATCCAGCGCACCATTCCGGCCTGCACCGCGCGGGCAAGTGGTTCCGAGAAGGCGTTGAAGTAATACGTCCCCGTTCCGTGGCGCTCGAACGGATTGACGCCATCGGGAAGGGCGTTGAGGTGGATCGACACGAACGCGTGCGCATTGGCGCGGCGCGCGATCACCGGCCGGTCGCCCAGCGCCACCGCCCCCGGCGCCGCGCGTGTCATCACCACGGACGCGCCACGCTGTTCGAGGTACACCTTCAACCGCTCGGCGATGCCTAACGTGGCGACGGCTTCGTAGAGGCCCGTGGGACCGGTCGTGCCCGCGGGCGGATGACCCGCATCGACGGCGATCACCAGCCCGTCCAGCGGCCGGCTCCGGTCCACGACGGGCGCCGCGCGCACGCGAAGCACCAGCGCGTTCCGGTCCCACATCACCAGGTAACCGTACGGCGCATGATGCAGCTCCACCCGATACTCGGCGCGGTCGTTGAGGACCTGTCGCCAGGTCACGCGCCTGACGAGTGAGTCCGTCGAGGTGAAGTTGATGATGTCGGTGTTGGCGATCGTGCCGTGCAGGGTGACGACGAGTGCCTGGGGCTCGGCGTCGATCGAGTACGGCGGCACCTCGGACATCGGGATGCGGACGTCCGACCAGCCGGCGCTGGCCACGACACGGGCATTTCCGGCGACCCGGCGCGGCGCCGGAGTACCGGGCGGCAGCGGCGCGACCTCGGTACTGTCGACGAAGACCTGCAATCCGCCGTCCAGGCGGATCCGCGTCGCGTTGCCGATGCGACCCGTCACTTCGGCGACCGTCCCGGGAAGCAGGAACCACTTGTAGGTGCCACCGGCGACCGGCCGTCCGATCACCACGCGGTCCGTGTCAGGCACCGCCGCCGGCGCAGCGCCCAGCCGAACGAACTGGGGACCGGACGAGTCGGCGAGCGCTACTCGGGAAAGCGGCAGTCGGACGCTGTCGCGGCCGCGAACGACCTGGACCCAGGCGCCGCTGTTCAGCCGTACCGCCGGTACTTCGACAGCAACGATGGACCCGCGCGATCCCGCGGGCGACGCGGAAATCATGGGGAGTCGCGCGCCATCCGGGAGTTGGAGCTCCGCCTGGGCCCCACTCGCAACGCGGATGCTGACGCGCACCGGCTCCCAGCGCTCAAGGATCACGCGCGAACGCGGGGAAAGTGTAGCGGAGTCAACGATGATGGGGCCGCTGGCGGGAAGCGGTGTGGGTTCTGGTGGAACAGAGACGCGGTGCTGAGTCCTCACTGTGTCGGATCCCTGCGCCACTTCGATCTCATAAATCGCAGCGGCTTCATCCGTTAGTGGGACAGGGAGGAAGGCGAGGAAACTCCCGTTGGGCTTCACATCGACGCTGCGACCGTTGATCCGCAGCGTAGCGGCGCCGCTCCCGACGGAACCGAAAATGAAAGTCGAGTCGCGCGCGGCAATTTGTGATCCCGCCGGCGGATATACGACTCGTAAGGCGATTGGCCCGACGACATTAGGGATCGGGGGAAGAGGCGCTCCTGGGAGGTTACCACTCGGTAGAGCAGCCGTCGGAGGCGGTTCCGCCGGCGCGGCCACCGGTGGAGCCGGTGCCACATCTGGTCCCGGACTGGGGACGGGTCCCGGCAGACAGGCAGCGGCGAGGAGGATCAGCGCGGCTTTAGCGAAGTGGTCCGCCACTGTCGACATGGGGCGCAAGGTAGCTGAGGCAGAGAACTTGCGGCAATCCGGAATCGAAAAGGCAGACATTTCCGTATGGCTCTGTGGCGGGTTGCTCAGTAGTGGGGTTTGTAGCAATTTCGCTATAGCGTCGATACACGACTGTTGTACGTACCGGACCGATATCCTGGCGAGGACGAATCCGGTGGCCCGATGTGCCAACTGCGGTCGCACCAGCGACCTTGATTCGAATCACAGCTTCTGCGCCCATTGTGGATGGCGGATGCGGTCAACGGACTCAACCACAGCGTTGAGTCCGGAGTCTGGTACGCGGCTTTTCCACGATCGTCCGGCCTCGGCCGCGGCCAGTAACGCGCGCCGTGCTACACCGGTGTCGGTTCGATCCCTGCGCACGACACCCTGCCCACACTGCACGCGCGCCATCGATCGGACGCTGCACTTCTGCCCTCACTGCGGCCTGAAGACCGGATTCAAGGACGAGCATCCGGCGTTCTGCGGATCGTGTGGAACTCGCATGAGCGACGAGGACTCGTTCTGCGCCGCGTGCGGCGAACCCCTGAAGGGAGGGCTGGACTCACCCGACCTGACGGTGACCACGCAGCCGCGCGGTATCACACCCATGGTGGTGGGCCTGCAGGGTCCTCATCTCTCGCTGCTGGCGGAGGACGGTGATGTCGTCCGCGAAATCCCGCTCGAGCGAGGCGAGATTGTCGTGGGGCGCGGTCAGGGCGACGTCCAGTTCGACGATGACGATGCCGTGTCGCCGGAGCACGCGGTCCTCACCTGGAAGGACAACGCGCTGCACGTGCGCGACCTCGGCTCATCGAACGGGAGCTGGCTGTACATCCTCGCGCCGCAGGCGTTGACGGACGGTGACGTGCTGCTGATTGGATCCCAGGTGATCCGTTTCCGCAAACTGTCGTCCGGGTTCCTGCTCGACGACGCCGAGCTGCGCCAGGGGGCGTCGCAGCTGCAATCGCGCCACGATGCCATGCTCGAGCAGTTGCGCGCTGACGGCAGCGTGCGCGATGTCCTCTATCTTTCGCCGGGTCGCACCATCCTGATCGGACGTGACCATGGCGATTGGGCGTTCCCCTATGACCCGACAATGAGCGCCCGGCACGCTGAAATCCGCTCGGTACCGCAACGCGACGAGTACGTGGTGCGTGACGTGGGATCCCGGAACGGTATCGGGGTGCTGATCCGCGGCGAGCGGGCCGTGCGTGGCGGCGAACGCCTCCTGTTCGGGCGGAAGATGCTGCGGGCCGACCTCGCGTGAGGTCCGCCGGGGCCGGCCCGGCGCTCGCCCGGCAGCATTGATATCACGACCATGCCGACATCCTCCGGCGAATACGTGATCCCATCGGGATCCCGGGACGGACAGGCCCGCTCGAAGGCCCCGGTCGTGATCCAGGTGTTCGCGCAGACGGACGTGGGCCGCACGCGCGAGCATAACGAGGACTCGTACATCGTCGTGAACCTGAGCGAAGGCGAACCGCTCCGGTTCGAGCGACTGGTCGAGCAGCCGTCAGACCCGGCCGCGACACTGTTCATGGTCGCCGACGGCATGGGGGGCGCCGCCGCGGGTGAAGTGGCCTCCGCCACGGCAGTCGACGTGGTCCTCCGGCACCTCCGCGAGAAGTTCTCCGACAGCCGTTCGGTCACCCCGGCCGACCTCGCCGCCGAGCTGACGCGGGCGGCCGAGAAGGCCAACTGGTCGATCTTCCAGCAGGCGGTCAACAGGCCCGAGCTGCGCGGCATGGGAACGACGGCCACGATCGCCGCGCTGCTCGACGACACGCTCTACCTCGCGCAGGTGGGTGACAGCCGTGCCTACCTCATTCGCGGCGGCATCGCGACGCAGCTGACGAAGGACCAGTCCCTGATGCAGAAGTTGATCGAGGCCGGAGAATTGACGGAGGAGGAGGCGCTGCTGAGCGAGCGGCGCAACATCATCCTGCAGGCGTTAGGCCCGGAAGCCAACGTGAAGGTGGACGTCACGATGCAGCCGCTTCGCCGTGGGGACGTCCTGCTGCTCTGCAGCGACGGCCTGTCAGGGCCGGTGCGGCCGGACGACATGGCCCGCGTCGTGGAAGAGGAACTGGACCTGTCCGTGGCGTGCGACCGGCTGATCGCCATGGCCAACGACCAGGGCGGACCGGACAACATCACCGTGGTGGCCGCCCGGTTCGAGGGGCACGGCCTGGCACCGGTGCGCTCGCAGGACAGGGTCGGCCATCGCGAGTTTTCGCCGACCGCACCGGTCACCGGGGAGACGGCCGCTCCTGAGCCCGAGATCAACTCCGATGCGGTGACGCAGCCGTGGCCGGTATCGACCGCCATGGTGGACGAAGAGCGCCGGCGGCGCGGACAGCTCTACGCACGCCTCATCGCGCTGTTAGGCGTGCTCCTTCTGGCGTTCGCCGCGTGGCGGCTCTTCACCTGACGACGCGGAAGATCAGCGTGTCGCGGGCGTGAGCTTCCCGAGGATACGCGGGCCCCTGGCGCCGGTGACGGTAACGACATTCCCGGGCCGGCGGTCGAGAAAGAGCTTCCCCAACAGCGCGAACGCCACCGCTTCCTTCGCCTCGCCGTCGAAGTAGACATCGGCGAAGCGTCGCACCGTGACGTGCGATGGCAGTGCGCTCGTTATGGCGTCGAGGAGCACCGGGTTTTCGGCACCCCCGCCGGAGACGAGGAGCTCGGCTACCGGCTCGGGAATGAACCGGCGGAAGGCGTCGGCAATGCTCCGGGCCGTGAGCGCCACCGCGGTTGCCACCAGGTCGGCGTTCGTCGCCAGCGGACGGAGGCGCCGGCATGTGCCGATGAACGAATCGATCCAGGCGGGACTGAACAGCTCCCGACCGGTCGACTTGGGCGGCGGCGCCGAATAGTAGGGGAGCGCCAGCGCATCGGTCACGGCTTCGTCGATCGGCGTCCCGCTCCTCGACAGCCGGCCGCCCTCGTCGAATCGAAGCTGCGGCTCGACGATTCGCGTCACGGCGTCGATGACCACCACACCGGG
>DAIUET010000240.1:0-4814 GCA_036845045.1 Gemmatimonadaceae bacterium
GCTCATGCGACACCGCGTGCCTGACGCCGGTGCCGTCACCGGTGAAGTCTACCGCGCCGCCGAGGATCGGATATCGGGCGTGACAGATGGGACAGCCGAGCAACCCGGTTTGCACGCGCTCGCCCGCCCGCTGGTCGATTGAAAGGACGAGCGGCGATTCCTCGTGCGCCGCAGGACAGCGGAACGCATCCACGAGCGAAAGCAGCACGCGCCGGTGACCTCAGGTGCGGCTCAACCGCAGCTCGTCGATATTGACCTCGCCGTCGCGTGTGAGGACGTACAGCACCGCATCCGCCACGGCCTCGGGACGAAGCATCCGCGCACGCGGCGTGAAACCGGGCCGGTGATCCGGGTCGATCGCATCCCAGATCGCGGTATCGACAGGCCCGGGCGACACGAGTGACACGCGAACGCCGCTGCCACGAAGCTCGTCGCGCATCACCTCGTGCACGGCCCGGGCGGCGAACTTGCTGGCGGAGTACGCGACGTTTTCGGCGAATGCCGTGCGGTCGGCCACCGACCCGATGGTCACGACATGGCCGGAGCGGTGCTCGCGCATCCGGGCCGCGATCGGCTGCGCGAGGCGATAGGGCCCGAGAAGGTTGACTTGGAGTGCGGACTGAAATTCCGCCGGCTTCGTCTGCTCGAAGGGTGCGAGCGGAAAGACGCCGGCTGCCTGCACCAGGGCGTCCGGCGCGCCACCGCGACATGCGTTGGTGATCGTCGCGACGGCGCGATCGATCTCCTCGGCGCTCGACAGGTCACACGGAACCGCGATAGCGGCGTAGCCGAGCGAGGCAACCGCGGTGTCGAGACGAACTCCCGTTCGCGCCAGGCAGAACAGCCTCGCGCCCGCGAGCGACAGGGCTCGTGCCGTGGCCAGCCCGATGCCGCGCGACGCCCCCGTGACGACAATGGAACGACCCTCGAGGGGGTGGTCGGCGTTCGTCACGGGCGACAGCCGGTGCCGCGTACGACACCCGACAGCCGGCTACTCGCCGGCATACTCCACGCGGTTGTTATCACTTTCCCAGAGTCGAATGAGCACGAGTTCCACCGGCGCGATGGCCTTTACGAGGATCCGCCAGATGCCCACCGCCAGGTTCTCGGTAGTGGGAATGATGTCGCGCATGAAATCGACATCGAGGTTGAGGTTGCGATGATCGACCTTCTCGATGACCTCGCGGGTCACGACCTCCTTGAGCCGCGCGAGGTCCATCACGTAGCCCGTCTTCTTCTCGATTGGTCCCCGAACCGAAACCTCGAGCACATAGTTGTGCCCGTGCCAGTTCGGGTTATTGCACTTTCCGAACAGACGGGCGTTCTCGAGGTCACTGAGCTCCGGATTGTGAACCCGGTGCGCGGCATTGAACGTGAGGCGGCGCGTAACGGTGATGGAGGGCATGTGTTAAGCGGTGGCCGCCGGCGCCGACCGCCGGACAGGTCCATCAGAATACCACCGGCGCACGGTTCTCACTCGACAAGACCGCAGGAAAAAACGAGGAGGCCCGTTGCAGGGCCCCCTCGCGCAGTCGGAACGAAGAGTGTTTTTTGAAGCCCAAACGGAAGGTGTAAGGCCCTCACCATGCTTCCGCCTTCCCCGCACTGGGGCATGACGTCGACACATATGTCGGGTCCCCTCGCTGGACTTGTTGGCTCAAAAAATCGGTCTCTTCGCCCCTATCCTCGTATACGATTTCAGAACATACCGGCGTGCGACTGGCCGGTCAAATAGGATTAGTCCCTATGGATGTTGCGCTCATCGCTGGAATCGTGATGCTCATACTCTGGGCGGCGGGAACGTTCTTTCTCGACGCGCCGGGGTGGATCAACCTGCTGCTCAGTGCCGGTGTGTTCGTCGTCATCTGGAGGATAACGATGCGCACCGCTGGGAGAACGAATAACCGGCCGTCGAAGTAACCACCAGCAGGCGCCTTGTGCGCGCTACTCGCGCTGTGCCGTCAGATCTCCCAGTTCGAGTACACCACACCGTCCTTCGCGACCGGCTCGGGGTGCGTCGCCTCCGCCATGCGGAGGTCGGTCCAGCGAACTCGCGCGCCAAGCCCCATCAGCCTCCGGTACGCGGCGGTGTATTCCCCCTGAGCGCGGATCGCGAGGCGCTTCGTCCCGGTGCGCCGCGCGGCCAGCGCGAGCAATCGCACCAGTTCATCGAGATCTTCCTCACGCTCCACGACAAGCTTCAGGACGCGCAATTCCTCGCGCGGTCGACCTTCGACGAGCGGCACGGAGTGGAAGATCGCGAACCCGCGTACCCTGCCGGCGCGCTCGAGCAATACCGTGTCACCGAGACCCAGCTCGCCCGTCAGCCTGATCTCCCGCGTGTAGTCGTACCCGGGGATGCGCGCGGTGGTGATCGCATGGCAGGCATCGATGAGGTCGTCCTTCATCGACGCCGGCATGCGAGAGAAGAGCGACACCGGTGCATCGGCGCGCGCTGCCTCGAGTGTGACTGTGATCGTCAGGCGTGCCGGCACGAAGCCGAGCGCTGAATAGAACCCTATGTTGTCCATCGTCCGTGGCATCGTTTCCAGTCCGATGACCGTCGTCTTTCGGGCGGCGAGCCAGTCGGCACCGGCACGTACTACAGCCTTTCCGAGACCGATGCCCTGCCAGTCCGGATGCACCGCGAGCGGCCCCATCCAGCCCTCCGCGCCCGACGCGTGCGCGATGTTGAACGCGATCACGTCGCCAGCCTCGTTCCGCCAGATGAGAGCCCCGCCCTTGGCGTCGTCCATCGCATAACGCCAGATAATGGGGTTGAGCTGCGGAACCCGAACGCCAGTCATGCCGTCCTTGCGGTATCGCTCGGTGAACGCGTCACTGAAAACGCGATTGAGCTCCGCAATGTCGGAATGAAACGCCGGTTCGGGTCCAGTGGCGTCGGTGGTGCGTCGCGGGGGACGGGCCAGAGTCACGTTTCCGCACCGGCAGCCAGCATTTCCGCCCGCACGTCGTCGTAGTCCGGCACGACCTCCAGGTCGACCTGTCGAACAACCGAATGACCAGTCCGATCATCGAGGGCGATGTTGATCTTGTGGTCCATGTCGTCGCGCGTGTCCTCGATGTGCGTCAGCACAATGATCTGCTCGAACCGGCTGAGGAGGCGCCGGAGCAGCCCGACGACCCGGAGACGACGGTCGACGTCCAGTGAACCGAAGATCTCGTCCAGCACCAGCAACGCAAAGGTCTGGCCGGACCGGTCGGCAATCATCTGCGAGATCGCGAGTCGCAGGACCAGGTTGAGCAGGTCCTCCTCACCCCCGGAAATAACCGGCTTGGCGATGCCCGCCTCGAGCATGATGACGTTGTAGTCGTCGTCGATCTCGAGCTCGGCATACCGACCGTCCGTGAGGACATCGAGGAAGTCCGCGGCCAGATCGGAAAGTTCGGGACGTAGCTGAAGGTTCAGGTCGTTGCGCAGGTCGGAATATCCGCGATCCAGCTCGTCATGCAGCCGGCGTTCGCGCTCCAGCTTCGCCTGCAGCTCGCGAGCGCGCTCCAGCTCCTGTCGCGCACGTTCGGCGTTGGCTACCGCTTCCGCAGCGCGCCCTTCGTCCAGCGTGGCGGCCTGCAGTTCGAGTTCCGCCCTTCGCAAGGCCGCGACGGCCTCCTCGTACTCCTGGCGTTGCCGCTGCAGGTCGGACTCGGACATTCGCGTCTCCTCGTACCGCGCGGACAGCGTACTCACGCGATCCCGTGCCTCGGCCAGACGCATCGAGACCGCGTCGTAGTCGGCTCGCAACGCGGGCTCTCGATCGACCCTGGCGCTCAATCGGGCGGCCTGTTCGTTCAACGGCCCCAGCCGCTCGAGCTCCCGTTCGAGCTCGGCATGCCGCCGCTCGTCGAAGCCGGTCGGAATGCCTCGCAACTCGCGCGCGATCTGTTCGTGACGCTGCTCCTTCTGCGACAATTCCCGGTTCAGCCCGACGAGTTCCTGGGAGGCGCCCTGTGCGCGTGAGAGTGCCCGCTCCAGCTCGTTGACCTCCTGCGCCATCGCTTTCCGCTGCTCCTCGAGCTCACGGAAATCCGCTTCCATCCTTTCGAGCTGTTCGAGCCGCGTTGTGAAGTAGCGTCCGTCCACCATGATGGTCTCGAGCTGCTCCTCCAGCCCGTCGTGCACGGCGCGGAAGTGCTCCCCGAGGACGCGTTGGCAGGTGGGGCAGACGCCATCCTCCCCCAGGTCCACGATCCGGTCCCGGTGGGATTTCACGTCCTGGTACTGCGACCGGAGCTGGTCGCGCTTGGTGATCGCCTCCTGCCGGTCGCGGACCCATTCCGTACGCCGGGCCTCGAGGCTGGCCGTCGCGGCGTCGAGTGCCGCCGACCGGTTCGCCAACTGGGTGGCGTGGTCCTGCTGCGCGCCTGCGGCCGAGGCCAGCGCCGCCTGACGAGTGCGCAGCGCCGCCAGCTCCTCCGAGATCGTCCGCAACGACTCCGCCAGCGTGCGCCGGCGGCCTTCTTCGCGAGACAACGCATCGAGCAGCCGGTACTCGTCCATCACCTCGTTCAGCGGCATCAGCTGCGTGGCGATGGACTCGAGCGCCGTGCGCGATTCCGCCACGCCCGTCAGTTCACGTTCGAGCCGCTCCGATTCGCGAGTCAGTGCGTCGGCAGCCTGTTGCGCGAGCCGCAGGTCCGCCAGCAACTGTTGGAACGCCTCACGAGCGCGCTGGGCCGCTTCCCATTTCGGCGCCAGCACCGCCAGCGTCGACTCGGCCTTCCTGTGCGCCGTTGTCGCGACCGTCCGGCGCTTCGTCGCCTCCTTGCGACGCGTGTTCGACTCCCTGAGCATC
>DAIUET010000241.1:0-4803 GCA_036845045.1 Gemmatimonadaceae bacterium
TGGTGCTCAAGGTCGATCCGAACGAGGAGAAGATCTCGCTCGGCATGAAGCAGACCGAGCAGGATCCGTGGATGGTGCTGCCGCTCAAGTATCCCGTCGGCACCCGCCTCTCCGGCAAGGTGCGCAACCTGACCAGCTTCGGCGCGTTCGTTGAAATCGAGCCGGGGATCGACGGCCTGATCCACATCTCCGACATGAGCTGGACCAAGCGCGTCCAGCATCCCTCGGAGGTCGTGAAGAAGGGTGACACGGTGGACGTGCTCATCCTCAACATCGACAGCGACAACAAGCGGATCTCGTTAGGCCTCAAGCAGGCCACCGAGGATCCCTGGCTCCGCATCGGCGAGACCTACCCGGTCGGCACGGAGCTCCGCGGCACGGTCGCGCGCCTGATGGACAAGGGCGTGGTCGTCGACATCGGCAACGACATCGAGGGCTTCGTCCCGCTCAGCCACGTCCCGTCGGACAAGCCGATCGAGTCGCCGGCCGACGTGTGCTACGAAGGCATGATCCTCGACCTGCGCATCGTCGAGGTCGACCCGATTCACCGGCGGATCGTACTGACGGTGGTCGACATTCCGGCCGAACAGCCACCCCGTCCGGAAACGCCGCCCAAGATCCACACCGAGGATGAGGCGCCGGTGATCCCGGACGTGATTGATCTGGACGAGGAGTAACCCGGATGTGAGACGTGGGATGTGAGGGCTGCCGATCAAATCAGACTTGATCGGCAGTTTCGCATTCGCCCACCTCCCACCGCCCACCTCCGCCTATGAAACGGCCGTTGCCTTTTCGAGCCGGCGGGGTTCAGTGGATCGCGCATCCAGCAGCTCCCGCACCAGCTTCAGCATCGGCTGTCCCTCGAACGGCTTCTCGAGGAACGCGGTGGCATGACCGCGCTCGTACATCCGGCGCAGGCTGCCTTGCTGGTCGAAGCCCGAGATCACCAGGACCGGCACGTCGGGGTAGTTCGGCCGCAACGCGGCCACCAGCGCCTCCCCGCCGATGCGCGGCATGACCAGGTCCGTGATCAGAAGCTGGAACGGCGGCATCTCGCCGCGTTCGATCTTCGCGAGCGCGTCGGCACCGTCGGCCGTGTCGATCACGACGTACCCGTGCGATCGCAGTAACCGGGCCAGCGTCGACCGCACATCATCCTGGTCTTCGGCGAGCAGGATGGTCTCGCGGCCCCGTGGCGCCAGCGGCGCGAGTTCCGGGGCTTCCCGTTTCTCGGGGGCGGTGGCCGTTGCGGGCACGAAGATGCGGAACGTCGAGCCGTGATGCTCGGCGCTCTCGACCTCGATGCTTCCGCCGTGCTGCCGGACCGCGCCGTACGCCACCGCCAGGCCAAGTCCGGTGCCGCCCTGGCTGTGCTTCGTGCTGAAGAAAGGCTCGAAGATCCGCTGCCGGACTTCCGGCGACATGCCCACCCCGGTGTCGCCGACCGTGAGCACCAGGTACTCGCCCGGCGCCCGTCCATCCAGCCCGACCTCGCCGTCGCGCACAATCCAGCGCTCCGTGGCGATGGAGAGACGCCCGCCGGCGGGCATCGCATCGCGTGCGTTGGCTGCCAGGTTGACGAGGACCTGCTCGAGTTGCGTCAGGTCGAACCGCACGTTAGGCGTCGCCGAGTCCAGGTGCAGGTCGAGGCGGATCTGGTCGCCCACCACACGCCGCAGCAGCGGGGCGGCCTCCTCGATGAACGCCCGCACATCGATCACCCGCGTCGTGGTCGACTGCCGCCGCGCGAAGGACAGGAGCTGGCGTGTCAGCGACGACGCCCGGCGCGAGACGTCCATGATCTTCGCGACGTCAGCCGCGGCGCGATCGGTCGGCTCGAGCTGCCGCAGCGCGATTTCGGCATTGCCGATGATCGCGGTCAGCAGGTTGTTGAAATCGTGCGCAATGTGGCCGGCCAGCTTGCCGATGCTGTCGAGCCGCTCGGCCTGGGCGAGGTGCGACGCCAGCTGGCGACGAGCGGTCACGTCGCGCGCGATGACCATGGCGTGGGTGACCTCGCCGGACGCATCCCGCTCGGGCGTGACCCGGAGGTCGATCCAGGAATCGCCCGCCGTCGTGGAAACGAACTGCTCACTCTCCCGCTGGCGGCCGGTGGCGAAGACCTCACGCACCTCATGCGTCACCGCCGCGGTGAGGGCGGGTTCCAGTGGGACGTCCTCGAGCTGGCATCCGGTGATGTCGTCCACCCCCGCGCCAAGCCGCGCGCGCAGGGCCGCGTTCGCCCATTCGATCTCGAGGTCGCGCGTCACCCGGGCAATGGCATCCGGGGACGAATCGCCCAGCAGGACGAATTCGCGCCGGCGCTCCTCCAGCCGGCGCGCCAGGTCGTTGAACCGGACCGCGAGGTCGTTCAGCTCCCCGGTCGATGAGGGGACCACCACCCGGGTGGAGAGATCACCATCGGCGAGCCGCTCCGTGGCGCCAAGCAATGCCTTCACGTCCCGGATGACGAACAGGTCCGCCGCGATCCAGGCCATCATCACGGTCAGCGCGAGCATAACGAGCAGCAGGCCGAGGTACGTCAGGAGGTGTCGATTGGCATCGGCGTAGAGCACCGAGGTCGGCAGCCCGATCATGAGCAGGACCTGCGCCGAATTGTCCGCGGGGATCGTCCGGAAGGCGTACAACCGCTCCACGCCGTCGAGGCCCGCGCCTTCCACGAATCCACTGTCCCTGCCGATCATCGCGCGCATCGGGCCGTTCGGCGTGTGCCGTGACCCGGCGAAGGACTCGCGATCCGGCTGGCGCGCCAGGATGAACCCGGTGGAATCGACGATCGCCGCCATCGCGCCGGGCGTCGGCGGGATCGCCCGCGCCAGGTGATTGAACCAGTTGAGTTCCGCCTCGATCGACAGGTAATAGCGGACCGTCCCCTGGCTGTCCCGGATGGGTTCGATGATCGTTGCAACCGGCACACCAAGGGGGCCACGCCGGATCCAGCTGCCCACCGACCGGCTGGTCGCGGCTGCGCGCAGCACGGCGGGATCCGTGAAGGCGTCGGCCTGGTCCTGTGGCACCGCGACCGCGCTGCAATCGATGCGCAGCCCGGGCGTGATGCGGGAGACGTTGGTGAAGTTCGCGTACGTCGCGAGGATCTCGCGGAGCGAGCGGCTGCACCGCGCGCTGTCACCCGTCGCGATGTCCGCCATGCCCGGCAGGTGGCGGACGAACTCGAGTCCCGTGCGCGTCAGGTCGCGGTGCTCGGCCAGTGCCACGTCGAGCAGGCGGAGGGAGGTGTCGCGTTCCCGGAGCGTCGTCGCCTGGCGCTCGTCATTGGCCAGCCTGACGACCAGCAGGACCAGGGGGAAGAACGCGATCGCGACCAGCGCCAGCAGGCGGAGTCGCAGCGGGGAGACCAGCCGGCGTGAGGCGCGCGGAGGCGGGCTTTCGGGAACGGCAGCCATGCGGCAGGGAACCTATCAGGACACGACGGGGGAGGGGAGACGGTCGAGCGGGGACCGACGCGCAGACTTGCCCCGCGCACGACGGTCGCTGCTGGACATACGTGGACGACCGGGCCTGTCAGGTCGCATCGCCCGTCTCCCCTCTCCCGTCCCTCGTCGCAAGACTACCTTTCGCCGCCATGACCATGCGCGACAAGCTGGACCTGCTCGGCCGTCGGGGCGCGGAGGCCGAACAAGGCGGCGGTGACGCCCGCGTGGCCGCCCAGCACGGCAAAGGAAAGCTCTCTGCGCGTGAGCGGATCGACCTGCTGCTGGACGAGGGCTCCTTCGTCGAGACCGACCGTTTCGTGACGCATCGCAGCACGGATTTCGGGCTCGAGCAGCAGAAGGTGCTTGGTGACGGCGTGGTCACGGGACACGGCCGCATCGACGGCCGTCTCGTCTACGTCTTCTCCCAGGATTTCACCGTGTTCGGCGGGTCGCTGTCCGAGACGGTGGCGGCGAAGGTCTGCAAGGTGATGGACCTGGCCGTACGGAACGGCGCCCCCGTCATCGGGCTGAACGACTCCGGCGGGGCCCGTATCCAGGAGGGCGTGGCCTCGTTAGGTGGCTACGCCGATATCTTTCTCCGCAATACCCTGGCGTCGGGGGTAGTGCCGCAGATCTCGGCAATCCTGGGCCCGTGCGCCGGGGGCGCCGTCTATTCGCCCGCCATCACCGACTTCGTGTTCATGGTGCGCGGGACGTCCTACATGTTCGTCACCGGCCCCAACGTGGTGAAGACGGTGACGCACGAGGACGTCACGATGGAGGCGTTAGGCGGCGCCGACACGCATGCCGGCACGTCGGGCGTGGCCCACCTGGCCTGCGACTCGGAGCCGGAGTGCCTCCAGAAAGTCCGCGAGCTGTTCCGCTACATCCCGCAGAACAACCTTGCCGATCCGCCCCGTGGCGCGGGGACCGACCGGCGTGACCGCCGCGACGAGAGCCTGCTCGACGTCGTCCCGGATCATGCCAACAAGCCGTACGACATGCATGATGTCGTGCGGCGGGTGGTGGACGACGGCGAGTTCTTCGAGATCCACCCCGCCTGGGCCGCCAACATCATCTGCGGGTTTGCCCACCTGGGCGGTCACAGCGTGGGGATCGTCGCCAACCAGCCGGCCGTGCTCGCCGGGGTGCTGGACATCAATGCCTCGGTAAAGGCGGCGCGCTTCGTCAGGTTCTGCGATGCCTTCAACATTCCGCTGATCACGTTCGAGGATGTGCCGGGCTTCCTGCCCGGGGTGGGGCAGGAACACGGGGGCATCATCCGTCACGGCGCCAAGCTGCTGTACGCCTTCTGCGAGGCCACGGTCCCCAAGCTCACGGTGATCAC
>DAIUET010000242.1:0-1720 GCA_036845045.1 Gemmatimonadaceae bacterium
TGTACCTGGCGGACCGGCGTCACCTGGTGCGGGTCTCGATGAACACGCTCGAGGAGCAGCTCGATCCGTCCCGTTTCATGCGTATCCATCGTTCGGCGATTGTCCGGCTCGCCATGGTCGACACGCTGCACAAAGGATCGGGCGGGGACTACGAGGTGCAGTTGCGAAGCGGCGTTCGACTGAGCGTCAGCCGGTCGCGGCGGGAGGAGCTTGAACAGCGGCTCGCCGCGAGTCCGTAGCCCCGCACCCTCACCGGCCCAGCGGTGCAGTTGGTGACACGCAGGTGCGGCTGGGAACACCGAGAGTGCCCGCCGGCGCCTGGAGCGCGTACCATGTAACCCATGAAGCGACATACCGTTATGTTGGGTGCCCTCATGGTGGCCAGCGCGGCCGCACGGACCGCCTTGGCTGGCGACCTCGACGGTTCCCGCGACTCGATGAGACGGCAGCACGCCGTGGCGGTCGACCTGGACTACCGGTTTGCCCAGACTCCGTCGCAGGTGACCCAGGTCGTGGCAAATGGCGGCCTGGATTGGGTCGTACCTAACGCCGACTTCGTGCTGAGCGGTGTGTCGTATCCCTACGCCCGCCCCGAAGTGCGCGAATTCGTGGAGCGCCTGGCGGCCGATTTCCATGCGGTCACGGGGACGCCGCTGGTGGTGACCAGCCTGACGCGACCGGTCTCCCTCCAGCCGCGGAACGCGAGCCCGCTGTCGGTCCACCCGGCGGGAATGGCGGTCGATCTCCGGATTCCGGCCTCGCGGAAGGCCATGCGCTGGCTCGAAGAGCAGCTCCTGTTGATGGAAGAAGCGGGCGTCATCGACGTCACGCGCGAGCGGCTTCCGCCTCACCTTCACGTAGCTGTCTTTCCGCAGGCCTTTCACGAATATGCCGCGCGCCAGGATTCACTGAGGGCCGCCCGCCGGTTCCGCACGGTCATCCTCGCCTCCTCGTCCGGCGCCGCTGAGTCGCTGGGCGGAGCGAGCCAGGCATCTTCCGGCGTCATCTTCATCGCCGCGGTCGCCGCTGCGTTGCTGAGCCTCTTCGCCGGCGTGAAGCGCCGGAGCGCCGCCGCGGTCGTGCGGCTCCGGGTCGGTCAGCGCAAGTCGTCGCCCGACGGACGTCGCGACTGATACTGCCGGGGTTCAGGCTGGGCGTTGCCCGGTCGCATGACGGCCAGGATCACGAGCAGGGCGATCGCGCACACGAGTTGCGTCGTCATCCCGGTCACTACGGCGACGGGAGCAGCATGAAAGTGCGCGTGCAACCGGTCGCCGTACATCTCGATGGTTCGAGCGTATTGGGCCGGCAGGATGAGTAGCGCTACGAACTTGACATCAGGCAGGACGGAGCCGGCCAACCCGGCCACTATCGGACCGCGCCATTGCGCGATCCACCTGGGCCCAAGCCGCCACGCCGCGAACATGCCGATGAGTGCTGTTTCGACTCCAACCGTGATGACGACCCACGGTCGCGAGAGCCGGTGATAATCGCTGTGCGGAATGCCGTCCATCAGCACGTGCAGCACGAACCCGGTGACGAAGGCGACGACCAGCCCGACGCTGGGCGACCGTATGCCGCGCGCACTTGCCACCGCCGCAACAAGTCCGGCCGCCAGATGTGCTGAAGCAATCACCCGGTGCTATGCACTCACGGCCGCCGGTCCGCTGGGTCTCGCAGGTGCGTCGAGGCTCCGCGGCAGCGTCATCGCACCGTCGCG
>DAIUET010000242.1:1730-4787 GCA_036845045.1 Gemmatimonadaceae bacterium
CACCGGATAGCGCAGTCCCACCGCGGCCGCGGTCGCGGCGGCGACCTCGCCTAACACGTACGACACATCGCGGCGCTCGCCACGCGCTTCGATGTCCGGACCGATGGTGACGATGAACGACTCTTCGGCGCCCGGGACGTCCTGCCCGTGGTGTTGCCAGTCCGCTGGCGTGCGGCCGCGACCATGATCGGCGGTGAAAATCAATGTCGTTTTCCCGCGGTATTCCGGCCGTGACTGAACGAGCGCCCAGAGTTCGGCCATGTAGGCGTCCACAGCGTGAATGGCATCCAGGTACCGGTCGTACCGTCCCTCGTGCCCCCAGTCGTCGGTCTCGGCGAACCCGACGAAGAGGGCGCGCGGGGTTCGCTTCGTGAGGTAAGGGAGGACCGCGCGCTGAACGACCGCGTCGTGCGGCCTGGCGCCCGTCGTATGGAGGTGAATCCGGCTGCGGCCCACGTTGAAGATGTCGCGGAAAGTGTCCCAGGTGCCGAACGCCGCGACTCGACCCCGGAACTCGCTCCGGCGGTTCATCCACTCGAAAACGGTGACGTTGGGGTTGGGTCCGAAATCATTCCGGTCGATGCGCGGATCGGGCGCGCCGACCAGCATCTCGTTGTAGCCCGGATACGAGAACTTCATTCCGTTGGTGACATCCACGTCACTGCCAACGGTACGGTTTCCCGCGAGTTGTCCTTCGCGCGCGACGGTGCCCCAGAGGAAGGGCATCAGCGCCGCCCGGCGTTCCCTGGTGGAGGCGCGCCAATACCGGCTGCGGACGCTTCCGGGATCGTCGCCCAGCATCCCGGGAGCGCCAAAGAGGATGGCGGAATCGGCGCCCGTAAAGACGTCCTGCCAGCGCAGCCCGTCCGAAACGACCAGGATGACGTTAGGCGCGGCATCCGGCCCTCGCGCGCCGTTGCGATCGCTGCCCCGCTGGTCCCACACGGTTGCAGCGAGGCTCGCGGCGCCCAGGATGATCCAGTGTCGCATCATGCAGAAACGTACGGCACGGCACGCGCGCGGGTTACACGATCAGCGTCAGACCGATTGTCACGAAATGCAGGCTCGGGATCGGCTCGATCCCGGCACCCGGTTCTCACGCGTCGGACTTCTGGTATGTGAGTTCGAGGTCGGGGTGCCAGGTGGAATCGTTCTGCGACAACTCCCACTTCCCCGCAATGGTGTGTCCGCGGTCGGTGATCGATCCGGTAAATCGCTGCGAGAATCCCGGCGCGTTTCGCCACCAGTGCCAGATGTTGTGGCGCAGCGCCATCTCGTACTTGCGCGAGACACCGCGCTCGTCGAAGTACAGCATGAAATGCGAGGCGTGATCCTCATCGCTGCCGAGGATCGCGACGGCGTTGGGAATGGCCGGTTCGTCCATCGTGGAGCGCATCAGGAGGAAGGCGCCGCCCTCCAGCCACTCGAACGTCGCGTGCCCGTGAAAGGTCCGGCCGGGGAAATCCGGATGCGTCGCCGTCATTGCCCACCCTCCGACCAGCATGGCGAAGGGCTCCATGGCGGGGTTCGCAATCGTTATGTGATGATCGTGTTTCATGGCTGACCTCCCACCGGCGCGAAGCGCCGGCCGCCCGGACTTCCGTACCACGAGGAGGCGGCTCGGCATTCGCCGCCTTCACTTGCAGACCGCTCAGAAACATGCGTCGGGTTGGCGCGCGCGCCAGCATGCGCCAACGCTCAGCCCGTTGGCAGCCTCCGCACGTTGACGCTGTCGATCAGTCCCTCGATGAGCCCCTCGAGCACCCCCGCCGAATGCAGGAACCGGGCGCCGCGCATGTAGAGCAGGATCTCACGCGGCCACACGTCGGCACAGTTCGCAAGCGGGCAGTGGGTCCGGACATACGCGCCGTACATCCGGGCGAACAACCGCACCGGCACATAGAGGTCGCCCCCGTGCCGGTGACCGAGTATCAGCACTTCCGGCCTGCCGAGAAAGACGCGGTCGTCTTCGATCGAAAGCGGGAGTGAGTCGCCAAGCAGCGTGCGCAGCGCGCCGACTTCGGCATGCATGACGCCGAGCCAGGTGTGCGGTCCCGGATCGGCGGGATGAGCGACCGGCCGGTCGACGAGTGGCGCTTCCGGGTCGTTCGGGTTGGTGTTCCGGACCTTTACGCTGAGCTGCCCGCGCAGCTCGTGGATGTCCGTGTCGAGCAGCAGGGCGGTCATTTCGGACGCGAAGGCGGCGCGGGCCGAGTCGGGGCCCGTGGTCCGCTGGCTGTCGGCCATGCTTCCCTGACGCGCGACCTCGGGCTGGCAAGCCATCGCCACACCAAGCGCGATCGTGTAACCGAACGTTTGCCTCATCCCTCCGACCTCCCTGGCGCGGAACGGTGCGATCCCGCGCCGTCATGGCGTCTGAGCTTCACCGCGAAATGCGCACCCGTGCCCGATGCGCCGCGGCATCCACCGCAATCTCCGTGATCTGGAATGGCAGCGGTGTGCCATCGACCGCCTTCGCTCGTGAGTGCTCACCGGGCCGGAAGGACGTCCTCGTCAGGCCGAATGCGTCGCTGGCCGCACCGCGGTTGCCGCCCTCGAACTCCGTCCGGAACATTGCCGAGTCATCGTCGGCCTCGACGAGGCTCATGCGATAGGGCGACGACAGCGTGGGCGGGAACGGGAGGTCCTCCGCCACGTGGAACATCACCACGCCATTCCCCGGGATCTTTGCGTCGCCCGGTTGTGCCTCACGATACTCGATCAGGAGGTACTCGTCGTCGGACCGGATGGGGACCCGCAGCACCGTGCCGCCGCGACCGAGGGGGTGCAGCTCGTACGTCCGGTCCAGCCCGGGATCCACCATCACGGGGACCGACCAGCCCAGCTGTGTCCGGGGCCACGCGCCTAACGTGTTGAACCGGTAGTCCAGCGTCGGAGCACCGGTGCCGCACCCCCACGCTCCGGCGGCCATGAGCTCCCAGCAACCCGCCACCCAGCGGCGCGTAGCCCAGACCTGGGTCGTCGACCCACCCAGCTGGTGATAGATGTCGGGAAGGCCGAAGAAGAGATGCCCGAGTTCATGCGCCAGAACGTGCG
>DAIUET010000243.1:0-4753 GCA_036845045.1 Gemmatimonadaceae bacterium
CACGAGTTCCATTTCTGGACCGCGCTCGATTCCCCCGTGGGTATCGGCACCATTGTGCGCGTCGATGGCGCACATCCGATCGACGGCCAGCTGCCCCACATCTATGGCGTCATTACCGATGGCCTGAGCTACACCGACCTGCAGTCGCCCCTCCACGACGTGATTGGCGCGGACGGTGAACCCGATCGTGGCCGCACGGCGCCAACGGAACGCCCCGAAATCCGTCTGTACACGGCGGCGGTGCTCCGCCAGTTCCCCGAGGAACCACTACAACCTGTTCCGATGGGCGAGGTCTACCTGGCTGACGCAGATGACGTGGCCGTCGCCCTTCGGATGGATTCGTACCTGCGCGCCGAAAGCCGTTCGGCCATTCCTGTCGGCGTGTACCGGGCGGGCGCTACCAACTCGCCGATCTACCTCGACGCCGATTTCCTGCTGGGTCCCGAGGCGGCCCACCTCAACATCACCGGTGTATCCGGACTCGCCACCAAGACCAGCGCGGTCGAATTCCTGCTCTCGTCCATTTTCACGCACTTCCCCGAATCGAAAGGCTCGGTCGCGGCACTCTGCTTCAACGTGAAGGGACCGGATCTCTGTTTTCTCGATCAGCCGGGGCGACTCGAAGACAGCGACCGTGAGATGTACCGGCTCATGGGGATCGAACCGAAACCCTTCGAGCACGTGCATTATTACGCGCCGTATACGGCGCGCGGACTGGCGCTCAACACACTCCGTTCACACCCCGAGCTCTCGGGCAACGTATCGCCGCTGACCTGGGGGCTCACCGACGTCCTCCGGTTCGCCCCTGTGCTTCTGAATCGGGACGACGTCGACGCCAAGGCGGATGCCCTCATCGACTTCATCGGCGATCGCATTGTCGATCATGATTTCTCCGACGAGCGGCTCGCCAACGGGAAGCGGTACCGGGTCCAGTCCTTTGCCGACCTCGAGGAGTGGTTCCGGGACCTTCTGGATCACATGGAGGAGCGGGGCAACGAGGCCTGGCGGACGCACCACGTCGCCACGATCCGGAAGGTGCGGAACCGGCTCATAAACATCGCCCAGCGATGCAAAGGGCTGGTGACCGATGCCGGGGTCCGGTCGGACCTTCCCTGGGGCACCTTCCAGGACAGGACGGTGTACGTGATCGACGTCGCGAACCTGGAGGAAGACGCCCAGGACCTGGTGTTCGCGCGGGTGGTGTCGCTCCTCCGGGAGCACCTCGAACGGCGCATGCTCGGCGTCAGTCATCTCGTCGTGTTCGTCGATGAATTGAACAAGTACGCGCAGTCGGATGGGCCGGATACGCACGTTCGACGGATGTTGCTCGACATCTCCGAGCGCGGCCGGTACCTGGGCCTGGTGCTGTTCGGGGCACAGCAATTCCGGTCGCAGGTCCACCGCCGCGTCGTCGGCAACGCGGCCACCGCGCTGTTCGGGCGCATGGACGCTGACGAACTGGCGACGCCGGGGTACCAGGTGCTTGGTCCGGCCACCAGGACCAAGCTTGCCACGTTGGACAAGGGGCAGTTGATGGTCAGGCATCCGCACTTCACGCAACCGATCTTCGTCCGCTTCCCGCGCCCGCCGGTGCTCTCGGGACGGGAAGGTGCCGATCGCTATCCTCAGGCGGAGGAGCCGTCGCTCACCGAAGCGGTGCTGCGGTCGTTGCGCGCCCTGGACTCGTCGATCCAGTTGAGCTTCGTCGAGGACGTCATCGCCCTGTACGAGGAACACGAGGTGCTCCGGGCGCGCGACGCCACGGTCAAGACCCGGCCGCAGGACGTGAAGGCCTATTTCAAGGCGCAGTTCCGTCGCATCGTGCGAAGCGAGCCGGCGGCCCCGCCAGCGCCTCGCGCAACGATCCGGGCCACCCCGATCGACGACCCGTACGGGTGATTCCCTTGCGAAAGGCGAATCGCTGGCACTGCCTCCTCTCCGGCGTGGTCGCGTTGATGCTGGTGTCCGGCTCCATGGGCGCACAGGCCAACAGTGTCGTGCTGCAGGTGCGCCCCGGCGCCGGCGATACGATCAGGGTGCGACTCGACCAGACCGTGGAGATGACGGGTCCCGCCGGTGCGGACGGGAAGCCGGTCGCGGAAACTGGAACGCTCGTGCTGCTGGCCACACTCGCTGTGGAATCGGTCGACGACGAAGGCGCCACGATCGTGAGCGTGACGGACTCGCTTCGGGTCAACTCACCGCCCAACTCCGCGTCCAGCGCCGTGCTGGCCTGGGCCGCCTTCGCCGCCAACCGTGCCGTCCGCTTCCGGGTCGCGCCTAACGGCGCGGCGTATATCCCGACCGGGCGTGGACGTGCGATGCCGTCCGCGGCACTGGCATCGACCATGCCGGCCACGCTCCCCTCACGCGCTATCGCCCCCGGCACGTCGTGGAGCAGCGTCCTCCAGGTGCCGCTGGCGAGTTCCGTCGACCCCAAGGGAACGGCCACGCTGCACGCCACCTTCACCTTTGACTCCCTGTCCCGGTCCGGCGAGCTGGCGTTCATTTCCCTGCGGGGCCGCCTCACCAGGACGGAGAAGGAGTCGAAGGCGCCCGTCGAAGGACGCAGTAACGTGGAGACGTCAGGGACCGTGGTCGGGCACGTCATGCTCGATCGACGTCGCGGGTGGATCACCGATGCCCGGACGACCTTTTCGCTGCACTCGCTGGTCACGCCCGCCGATCCCACCCGGCCCGCCGTTCGGGTGCGGATGACGATCAGCCAGTGGTTGCGGGCGATGTAAGTACGGATGGTGGATGCGGGAGGTGAGATGTGGGAGAAACCTCCGCCGGATGACATCCGGTTTCCCATAGTGATCAGCACCGATCCGGTTCCTCCCATGGCCCACCTCTCACATCCGGCCGCGACCGTATATTCCGCTGAAAGAGCGCGCGGAATTTCCTGAACGCATGCGTTTAGTCCACCTCTCCGACCTCCACCTCGGCTACCGCCAGTTCCAGCGGCAAACCTCCGCCGGGATCAACCAGCGAGAGGCTGATGTCGCGACGGTGTTCCGCGCCGCGATCGACAGGATCATCGAGATCAAGCCGGACCTTGTCCTCATTGCGGGCGACGTGTTTCACAACGTCCGTCCCCCCAACCCGGCCATCCTGCTCGCGTTCACGCAATTCTCGCGTCTCGTCCGCGCGCTGCCCGACGCCCTCGTCATCATGGTCGCCGGGAATCACGATGCGCCGCGCTCCGCCGAAACGGTCTGCATCCTGCGCCTGTTTCTCCCTCTCGGCATCCACGTCGTGGACGCCGAGCCGCGGCGGCTGCCATTTCCAGAGCGTGACCTGGCCGTCCTTGCCGTTCCCTACACGCTGTCCCGCCCCTCGCTCAGTCCCGATCCCGCGTTCAGCCGAAACATCCTCGTGATGCACTCGGAGTTGCGGGGGATCACTCCCCTGTCCTCCGCCGACAGCGAGCGCGCCGCCTTGCAGGTGGACCCCAGCGAGATCGGCTACGACCGCTGGTCGTATGTGGCCATGGGCGAGTACCACATCCACCGCCGGCTCCACCAGAACGCGTATTACTCGGGCGCTATCGAGTACACGAGCTTCAACATCTGGGGTGAGCGACAGGAGGAAAAGGAAGCACGGCTCCCCGGCAAGGGGATCGTCGAATTCGACCTCGACACGAAGAAGAAGACGTTCCACGCGCTGGCGCCGGCGCGCCCACTCGTCGACCTGCCGGTAATTGACGGTCGTGGCCGCACGGCGCTCGAGATCGATGCCGCGATCCGCGACAACGTCGCCAGCTGGCCGGGTGGCATCGACGAGCGCATCGTCAGGCAGCTCGTGATCGACGTGCCGCGACACGTGAGCCGCGAGCTCGACCAGCGCGCGTTGCGGGATTTCAAGCGACGGGCGCTCTCCTTCCAGCTCGACACACGCCGTCCGGATGTGCTGCGCCAGACGGGCGCCGGCGCAGCCGGCCGCAAGGCGTCGCTCAAGGATACCGTGCGCGACTGGCTCTGGGCCCGGACGCTGCCTCCCGACGTCCCGCGCGAAGCGCTGGTGGAACTCGGCCTGCGCTACCTCGCCCAGGCGGAATCGGCGGAGCAGGAGACGCTGACGGCGGCGTCGGAGCGGCCGTGAGACTCAACAGTCTCCACCTCACGAACTTCCGGCAGCACGCCGACAGCCGTATCGAGTTCGACCTGGGCCTCACCGGGATCATCGGGCCTAACGGGTCGGGCAAGAGCACGGTGCTCGAGGCGATCGCCTGGGCGCTCTATGGCCAGTCCGCGGTGCGCGGCACGCGTGATTCCATACGCAACGTGCGCGCGGGGCCGCGCCAGCCGGTCCGCGTCGAGCTGGACTTCGACCTCTCCGGCCACCGGTACCGTGTCATTCGAGGCCTGAGCAGCGCCGAGCTGTACCTCGACGGCGGCAGTGAACCGATCGCGACGACGATCACCGACGTCTCTGACCTGCTGGCACGCCGGCTCGGCATGACACGCGCCGAGTTCTTTCACACGTACTTCACCGGCCAGAAGGAACTGAGCGTCATGGCGGCGATGGCGCCGTCGGAGCGCGCGCAGTTCCTGTCCCGCGTGCTCGGGTACGACCGCATCCGCACGGCGCAGGGGCTGGCGCGCGAACGCCGGAAGCTCATCGGGGCCGAGATCGCCGGTGTGAAGAGCACCATGCCCGATCCGCAGCAGGTCGAGTCGCTGCTCAGGGAGTCGACCACGCGTCGCAAGGAGGCGACGAAGCGCCGGACGGTCGCGACAACGGCGCACAG
>DAIUET010000244.1:0-4717 GCA_036845045.1 Gemmatimonadaceae bacterium
CGTAGAGCTGTGCCGCGAGCGTCTTGTTGTGCGACAGGACCAGCGTGGGGCGCCCGAAATTGGCGATGGCGTGAGCGATCGTCATCGTCTTCCCCGAGCCGGTCACGCCGAGCAGCGTCTGGAACCGGTCGCCGCGTTCGAGTCCCGCCGTCAGCTCGGTGATCGCCTTGGGCTGATCGCCGGCCGGTACGAACGGCGCCTGGAGGACGAAAGGAGCGCGTGACATGCGCTCAATTTATCGGGTTTTCTTCGGTCAGGCCAACTGGTCCACAGGATCAGACCGTGGTGACCGCGGCCGGCGTGACGCTGGCGAGGGGGATCGCGACGCGGAACTCGGTGTGTCCCGGTTCGGATGTCACGTCGACTTCGCCGTCCTGCTTGAAAACGAGTCGGCGGACGATGTCGAGTCCCATTCCCGTCCCCTCCCCAACCGGCTTGGTCGTGAAGAACGGGTCGAAGATGCGCCCCTTGATGTCCTCGGGGATCCCGTGGCCGTTGTCGATGACACGCACGACGATCTGGTCCAGTTCCTTTCGCGCCCTGACGGTGATTTCGCCGCCGTACGACACGGCGTCGAGCGCGTTCTCGATCAGGTTGATCCAGATCTGGTTCAACTCGCTCCCGAACGCACGCGCGGGCGGCAGGTCCGGCGGGACGTCGAGCGTCATGGTGACCTTTTTGTCGCGCAGCTTGGAGGACATGATGCGCGCAGTGTCGTTGAGCCCCCGGACGACGTTGACGGGCTCCGGCAGCGACGCGCGCCCCATGTAGGTGAACCCCTTCACGGCCGCCACCAGCTCCGAAATCCGTCGCGTGGATTCCTGCAGCTCGTGGCCCACCGCCTTGGCGCCGCAGCAGGCCGCGAGGAATCGCACTGACTCCGAAAGCGTCTCACCCGTCATGACCCGCGCGAGCTTCTGGAGCCCCTCCACGGTGAGTGCGGTCTCGGCCAGCGAGGAGGCCTGATCGATGTCTCCCCCATGCGCCTCGAGCCATTCGGCCAGCGCGTCGACGCGATCGGCGCGATCCAGCGGCCGGTCGAGGAAGGCCGGTGGCACGAGCATGCACATGGCCCGTGCCTCGTCCAGCGCCACCAGCTGCTCGTCGGTAAGCCGGGCGCCGGCCATGGCGCGGGCCGCGTCCTCGGCCTCATCGATCAGCTCGACCAGGCGGTTCGCGCCGCGACTCGCCGCCGATGCCGGGTTGTTCAGCTCGTGCGCCAGTCCCGCCGAGAGCTTACCTAACGAGACCATCTTCTCGTCCTGAAACCCGGTGCTGGTGAAGTGCCGGGCCCGGTCCAGCATGGTATGCACGCAGATGGCCGTGAATTCCGGGCAGGCGCGCGTCAGCTCGCCGAAATGCTCCTTGTCCACCGTGAACACTTCCATGTCCTCGTGGACAATCGTGTCGCCGGGTGGCACGGTCATCCGGGAATACGGCAGTGCGCCCGTGAGGTCGCCGGCGTGCCACTGCATGACGCGTCGCTGTACCCCCAGGCGCTCGACGTGAATGGCAATCGATCCGGAGAGCAGCACCGAAAGCCCCGGGATGGGGATGGCGTGCGGACGGAACACCGTACCGGCGGGGTACGTCTCGAAACGCCCGTGATCGACGAGCCACTCGAGTTCCGCTCGTGGCACGCCCTTGAGTGAGCGCACCTGTGCCAGTCGTTCGACCTGTTCCGGATCAGCCACGGTTACACGGTTTCGAGATAGGAGTGGACGAGGCGGACCGCCGCCGAGCCTTCACCAACCGCCGAGGCGACGCGTTTCCCCGAGCCGGCCCGCGCGTCGCCGGCGGCGAAGATCCCGGGGACGCTGGTCTCGAACGGAAACGGATCCCGGTCCGGCATCCAGCCGCGAGGGCGTTTTCCATCGCCCATCAGGTCAGGACCGGTGAGGATGAATCCCTGCGGATCGAGCTGCACCAGGTCGGCGACGTGCCGCGTGCGGGGGGCCGTGCCGATGAAGATGAAGAGGCCGCAGGTCGGTTCTTCGGTCACCTCGCCCGTGGCCGTGTTCGTCAGCTGCACGCTCCCCAGGCGTGCCTCCCCGGCCACGCCGGTCACGCGCGTGTTCAGCCGCACCTCGATGTTGGGTGTGGACTGGATCCGGGTGACGAGGTATTGCGACATCGACGCGCCCAGCGAGCTCCCCCGCAGGATCATCGTGACCTTGCGTGCATAACGCGAAAAGAACATGGCCCCCTGCCCCGCCGAGTTCGCGCCGCCGATCACCATCACGTCCTGGCCGCGCACAGCAGCCGCCTCGGTCATCGCGGCGCCGTAAAACACGCCCGCGCCGACCAGTCGGTCGAGGTCGGGGACATCGAGGCGGCGGACCTCCATGCCCGACGCAAGGATCACGGCATACGACGAGAGCTCCGATCCGTCGGCCAGCTTCACCACCCGATAGGGATCGTCGCGCCGGATCTCGGTGACTTCCTGCGGCGCGACGATCTCGGCGCCGAATCGCTTCGCCTGCGCGACAGCGCGCCGCGCCAGCTCTGACCCCGAGACGCCACTGGGGAAGCCAAGGTAGTTCTCGATCTGCGAACTCGTCCCGGCCTGGCCACCAGGAGCGTGGCTCTCGACGAGTACCGTGCGCAGCCCCTCGGAAGCGCCGTACACGGCACCGGCGAGACCGGCCGGTCCGCCCCCCACCACAATCAGGTCGTAGAACGACACGCTTGGCTTGAGCTTCATCCCGATTCGCTCGGCCAGCGTGCGCACTTCAGGCTGAACGAGCACCGAGCCGTCGGGCAGAAACACGACTGGCAGTTGCTTCAGCTCCGGCGAGTGGACGACCGCCAGCTCACGCATCGCGGCGTCGCGATCAAGGTCGATCCACTGGTATGGAAACAGGTTGCTCGAGAGAAAATCCTTTACGGCGAACGACTCGGCCGAAAGCGCCGTTCCAGCGACACGAACGCCCTCGAACGGCGGCCTGACGTTGCCGGCCCACTCACCCAGAAGCTCATCGAGGACCGGGTACAGGCGCTCCGTGGGCGGATCCCACGGCTTGGTCAGGTACTGGTCGAGGCCGATCTTGTTGATCGCGGTGATGGCGGTCTCGGTGTCCGCGTACGCGGTGAGCAGGACCTTCTTCGCATCCGGATAGAGCGTGATCGCTTCCATCAGGAACTGCGTGCCGGTCATCCCCGGCATGCGCTCATCCACCATGAACAGGGCGATGTTGGACCCGCGCTGTTTGAGCTCGCGGACCACGTCGAGCGCCTCGCTGCCCGAGCCGACCTTTACGATCCGGTAATCGGTCCTGAAGTGCGCGCGGAGGTCGCGCTCGATCGCGTTCAGGACGTCTGGTTCGTCGTCGACTGTGAGGATAACCGGCTTGCTCATCGGCACTTCGCTCCGGGTCTGCCGCGGCGGCGCCGCCGCATCCGCACGCCGATCAGGGAGCGGAAACCGAAGCTAAGCGGAAGGGCCCGGCCGCGCGACACCGTCCCCAGGGTATCTTCCGACCCGACTCTACAATTCCGCCATTCCAGCACCCGATGAGCCTTGGCGTCCGCACTCTCCCGCGCTGACCGCACCCTGCGGGGGTGGCTGGTTGCGACTGCGCTTTCGGTCGTCGCGACGATCGCCATCGGCGGAGCGACCCGCCTGACGGAGAGCGGGCTGTCGATTACGGAGTGGAAGCCGGTCACCGGCGTGCTCCCTCCGCTGAGCGCGGGGGCCTGGCAGGATGCCTATGAGCAGTACCTGGCCATCCCCGAGGCGCGCACGGTGCATGCCGGAATCACGTTGTCCCAGTTCCGGGCGCTGTACTGGTGGGAATGGGCACATCGGCTCGCCGGACGCCTGGTCGGCGTAGTCGTGCTCGTGCCGTTCATCTGGTACTGGCGTCGGGGTTACATCAGTCCCCGGCTTTTCCCGCGACTGCTGTCGTTGCTCATCCTGGTGGGGGCACAGGGCGCACTCGGCTGGTACATGGTGAGCAGTGGCCTGGTCGAGCGGACCAGCGTGAGTCCGTACCGCCTGGTGGCTCACCTGTCGCTGGCACTGCTGATCTACGGCATCGCGGTGTGGACCGCGGCCTCGTTAGGCCGGGACGCCGAAAAGGTTCGGGCGCCCGGGGATGTGCGTCGGACCATCATCGCGCTGACGGCCGCCGTGGTCGTGACGATGATGTCGGGTGGTTTCGTGGCGGGACTGGACGCTGGAAAGATCTTCAACGAGTTCCCGCTGATGGGTGGTCAGGTGATCCCGGCGGGCTATGGTGGCGTTGGGGGGATCCGGAACTGGTTCGAGAACCCCATCGCCGCGCAGTTCAATCATCGCGTCATGGCGATGCTGCTGGCCGTCGCGATCTGGATGACGTGGCTGTGGTCCGAGCGACGCTGGGCAGCGAACCTGCGTGGCTGGATGCGACTGGCCGCCATCGTCGCGCTCCTGCAGTTCAGTCTCGGTATCACGACCCTGCTGCTCGCGACTCCGGTATCAGTCGCCGTGGCACACCAGTTAGGCGCGGTCGCCCTCCTGAGTGTCCTGCTCCTGGCCGGTGTTGAGGCATCGGGAATCGGGAATAGGGAATAGGGAATAGGGAATAGGGAATGGAAAGAGACCTTACTTCCATCTGATTCCCAATTCCCCATTCACTACGCGCGCTTCCTGGCCGTCGCTAACTGGCAGTTGCGCCCTGAGGCAGTTCGCGCTCTCTGGCACTTTCGCTCTTTGGCCGTTGCGCTCTTCGGCAGT
>DAIUET010000245.1:0-4709 GCA_036845045.1 Gemmatimonadaceae bacterium
GACCCGTACTGCCGAGATCGCACGATGTTCCCGGGTCGGGTTCACCCGGTTGGAAAGCAGGATCACAAAGGTTCTGCGCTCGCGATCCACCCAGAACGAGGTCCCGGTAAAGCCGGTGTGCCCGAACGAGCGCGGTGACATGAGACGCCCGGCCGAGTTGTTCCCGTTAGGTGTTTCCCATCCCAGCGCCCGGTGGGACAGCGTGGCATTCTGTACCGCCGTGAACGTGTCGATCGTCGCGGGCGACACGAATCGCCGGCCATCGACCGTGCCGCCGTTCAGATACATCCGGGCCAGCCGGACCAGGTCGTTCGTGGTGCTGAACAACCCCGCGTGGGACGACACGCCGCCTAACGCGAAGGCGTTCTCGTCGTGGACTTCGCCGCGCAAGTGCCGCTGGCGCCAGGGATCGACCTCGGTCGGAGCGATCCGCTCGCGGAGGCTCGCCGGCGGCCGGAACATCGTCTCCCCCATACCGAGGGGCTCGAAGACGTGTGCCTGCAGGAACGCCTCGAAGGGCTGTCCGCTGGCCCTCGCCACCACTTCGCCGAGGATGATCGCGCCAAGGTCGCTGTACACCATGCGGATGCCGGGAACGGTGTCGAGCGGCGTGGCGATCGCCAGGGACAGTGCCTGTTCGGGCCCCTCGGCCTCCTTGTACAGTGGCCGCCAGGCAGGGAGGCCGCTGGTGTGGGTCAGCAGGTGCCGAACTGTCACGGCGTCCTTGCCGGGACCGCTGAACTCGGGCACGTAACGCTGGACAGGTGCATCGAGCTCGATCTGACGCCGCTCGACCAGCACCATCATGGCGCTGGTCAGGCCAACCACCTTGGTCAGCGACGCCATGTCCCAGAGCGTTGAGACAGTCGGTGCCGGCGATGGACTCCAGTCGATCCGCCCTGCCGAAACGGTCACGACGGCACCCGAGGCGGTGCCGACCGCGACGACTGCGCCGGGAAACGCGGAATCCCGGACCCCGGCTCGCAGGATTTCAGTCAGGGAGTCCTGCAATGAAGAGGCACGCAGGCGTTCCGCGATCGCATCGACAGGAGCTGCCGGAACCGCAGGCGCGGATGCGCAGCCGAATGCCGGCAGTGCAATAATCGCGACAAAAAGCCAGACACGGTCCTTCATGGCCCGAACAGTTGATTCCGGCGGCACGGGGGGCAAGGTCGCGGCACGCAATTCCGCCCACTGGATCACCTTGCCCGGAACTCCCGGACTCGTCGGCACGTACGGCCCTTGGCGCTCGGGCTTCGCCGTTGTGGGTCCCCCCAGGATGGCGTAGTTTCATGGGTTCCGTAATCGCCGCATTCAGCGACGGTTAGCTGGTCCTCGCCCTTCCAGCGCGGGCGAGGAAAAACCTCCCGACCTCCTTTCATGGCGCTCTCCGATTTCGCCAAGTCCGGCCTCCTGCGCCTGCTGGCGCCGGTCGTCGACTTGCTGGTCAGGAGAGGAGTCAGCCCCAACGCCATCACGACCTTTGGAACGGTCGCGACCATCATTGGCGGAGGTTTCTATGCCCGCGGACACATTCTCCTGGCGGGCTGGATCGTTGGATTGAGCGCCATTTGCGACCTTCTGGACGGTTCGGTCGCGCGGAAGTCAGGCAGGACCTCGGTGTTCGGGTCGTTTTACGATTCCACGCTCGATCGGATCGCCGATGGAGTCGTGCTGGGCGGCCTGGCCCTGTTCTTCGCGCGGAATGGAGTGCACCACGCGATCCCGGACTACATGTCCACGCCCATGGTTTCGGTGATCCTGCTCGGCATCCTGGGGTCGTTCCTGACGTCCTACACGCGCGCTCGGGCGGAGGGACTGGGGATCGACGCACAGGTTGGGATGCTGCCCAGGCCGGACCGGGTGGTGCTGTTATCCGCTCCGCAGGCGTTCTTCGGGCTGGCGCTGGGAGGCTGGGTGCTGATCGGGATCTGCATCCTCCTGACGGTCACGGCATGGATCACCGTCATCCAGCGCGTGGCGTTCGTATACCGGGCGACCGCAGCCCTGGACGCGCCGCCCCGGGCCGGGACCGCGCCCGTCCCGCCGCGCTCCGGTGTCGGTCGCGAGGTGGAGGCATTTGACGGTCGCGGTCGCCTCGTGGAAGGCGTGGCACTCGCCGCCGATCGCATGGTGCGGAGCAGCGATGACGTCGACACGCGACTGGCAGACGTCGCGACCCCGGGGGACAAGCCCGCGCGCCGGCCGGACGCGGGCCACCCATCGAGTTTCGATCGTGCGCGTTAGGCGCATCACCGGCACAACCTACGGAGAATAGAGACGTGCAGTCATCGACCGCGACGCCTCGGGTGGCTATTCGCCGGCCCGAGGGCAGGCTTGGCGTGTTGACGCCAGGCCTGGGCGCCGTGGCAACGACCTTTATCGCCGGCGTGGAGAGCATTCGACGCGGGCATTCCCTGCCCATCGGGTCGCTGACCCAGATGGCGACGATCCGGTTAGGCAAGCGCACCGAACAGCGCTCGCCGCTCATCAAGGACTTCGCGTCACTGGCCAGGCTGGACGACCTCACGTTCGGTGCCTGGGACCCCATCCCGGACGATGCCTGCACGGCCGCCAGGAAGGCCGGCGTCCTCGAGGATCGCGACCTCGCCCCCGTCGCCGACTTCCTGCGGGCGATCAAGCCGATGCCGGCCGTGTTCGAGAACCGGTACGTGACGCGGATCAACGGCGAGAACGTCAAGAAGGGAAAGACCAAGCGCGACCTGGCCGAGCAGCTCCGCCAGGATATGCGCGACTTCAAGGCGAGGAACAACTGTGATCGGCTCGTCGTCGTCTGGTGTGCGTCCACGGAGATTTTCATCAAGCCCGGTCCGCAGCACGCGACGATCGAACAGTTCGAGAAGGCGATGGAGCGGAACGATGAGGCCATTTCACCGGCCATGCTCTACGCCTGGGCGTCGATCATGGAGGGCGTGCCGTTCGCGAACGGAGCGCCCAACCTCTCGGTCGATACGCCGGCCCTGATCGAACTCGCGAACCAGCGGGGCGTCCCGATTTCGGGGAAGGACTTCAAGACCGGCCAGACGTGGATGAAGACCGTCATCGCACCGGGCATCAAGGCGCGCATGCTGGGCCTGGCCGGGTGGTACTCGACCAACATCCTCGGGAACCGGGACGGCGAGGTGCTCGACGATCCGGCGTCGTTCAAGACGAAGGAAGAGTCAAAGCTGAGCGTGCTGCACACCATTCTGCAGCCGGAGCTGTATCCCGACCTCTACGAGAAGTTCTCGCACGTGGTCCGCATCAACTACTACCCGCCGCGCGGCGACAACAAGGAAGGCTGGGACAACATCGACATCGTGGGCTGGATGGGATATCCCATGCAGATCAAGGTGAACTTCCTCTGTCGCGACTCCATCCTCGCCGCGCCGCTCGTGCTCGACCTCGCCCTGTTCTCCGACTTCGCGCACCGCGCCGGAATGAAGGGAATTCAGGAATGGTTAAGCTTCTATTACAAGTCGCCGATGGCCGCTGCGGGACTCCAGCCGGAGCATGATCTATTCATTCAGCAGACGAAGCTGAAGAACACGCTCCGGCACCTCATGGGTGAGGAGCAGATCACCCACCTCGGCCTGGAGTATTACGCCTCGTGATTCGCATCCGGCGCTGGCCCGTTGTCGTCCTGGTCGCCGTCCTTGCCGCGGCCTGTCGGCCCGCCCCGCGCGACCTGAGCATGAAGTTCCTTACGGAAGACATGGAGCTGCGCGTGCTGCCCGATCCGGTTCCACCGCGGGCGCGCGAACCGGTGCGCTACAAGGTGGTCGTCAGCGACAAGGAAACCGGAGAACCGATCGAGGGCGGACAGGGGCAGATCTTCGCCACCAGTCAGGATGGCATCGATGCCTACGATCCGCTGGTCAAGGGTCCCGAACTGGGGACGTATTACGCCACGATGAACTTCATCACCGCGGGACAATGGGCGGTGGCGATCCGCTTCCAGCGCGATTCGACGAAGAAGCTGGAGCGCATGGACTGGATGCAGGAAGTCTTTCCGGCGCGTGGAGAGAAGAGATAGCGCATGCGACACTTCTATCGGACGTCAGTGACGCCGGCCGACGCGATCGCGGCCGCCGACGCATTTTTCGGGGCACTCGGCATGCAGACCGTAGCCTCAACGCCGCGCTCGCGTACCTATCGCGGTGTCGTGGGTGAGCCTGAGGTCAACGCGACGGTGTTGCTCACCGCGAAGCCGGAAGGCGGACACTACACTTTCGTCGAGGCCGCCAC
Organism: Gemmatimonadaceae bacterium; assembly: GCA_036845045.1. Classification (GTDB taxonomy): domain Bacteria; phylum Gemmatimonadota; class Gemmatimonadetes; order Gemmatimonadales; family Gemmatimonadaceae; genus JABWBJ01. Next base: position 4,249 of record DAIUET010000245.1, read on the forward strand.
CGATCAGATGGGTGAGAGCCGGATCGACCGCAACGTCAAGCGGTTTTTCGTCACGCTCCACCGCAAGGCCGATCCCACGCACGCGCTCGAAGCTGCGTACTAGCGCTCGTGGCGGGTGATCCGGCCGGACCCACGGCATCCCCTGGAACATCGGACGACGAAATCGCGCGTGGTCGTCGCGTCGGGATCGGCTGCTTCACCACCTTCATCGGCTTCTGGAGCGGTGGCATGATTGGCGTGCTGGTGGGCAAGGTGGCAGGGAACATCCGCCGCTGCGTTCCGATCGAGGGCACGCCCGCCTGCGACTGGTACTACTTCGCCGCCGTGGGCATGATTCTGGGGGCGGTAACACTGCCCATTCTCGTGCTGAGACGGCTGTCCCGAAAAGGTGAATCGTGAATCGTGAATCGAACTGCGAATCACGGTCGCGACACGATTCACCATTCACGATTCACGATTCA
>DAIUET010000246.1:0-4699 GCA_036845045.1 Gemmatimonadaceae bacterium
CCGTCCTCGCCTGCACGTGCTCGACAACGTCGACCCCGCCACCATCCGGTCGCTCCTGGACCGCCTCGAGCTGGGCGCCACGCTCTTCATCGTGACGTCGAAGTCCGGGGGCACAGCCGAAACCATGGCGCAGTACCTGGTCGTCCGCGGCGCGCTGGACAGCGCCGGACGCCCGGCGCGCGAGCACATCGTCTTCATTACCGATCCGGAGAAGGGCGCGTTGCGGGCGATCGCCCGCGAGGAACAGATCACGGCCCTGGCCATTCCGCCTAACGTTGGCGGTCGCTTCAGTGTGCTGTCCCCCGTCGGCCTGCTGCCGGCCGCGCTCACTGGCATCGAGATCAGCCAGCTCCTCGAGGGAGCGGCGGACATGCGGGCGCGTTGCGGCGCGGGCGACTGGCCCGGAAACCCCGCCGGGGCCTTCGCCGTGCTGCAGTGGCTCGCGGATACGCGGTACGGCCGGCACGGCCATGTCTTCATGCCCTACGCCGACGGGCTGCGCGACATGGCGGCGTGGTTCGTGCAGCTCTGGGCGGAGAGCCTGGGGAAGGTCCGTCCCGACGGAACGCACGTCGGGCCCACGCCGGTGGCGGCGTTAGGCGCCACGGACCAGCACAGCCAGGTGCAGCTCTTCATGGAGGGGCCGAACGACAAGACGATCACGTTCGTCACGGTCGCCGGCGCTGGCGATGACCTCACCATCCCGGCCCAGCACGGTGACCTGCCCGACCTGGCGTACCTGGGGGGTCACCGCCTCGGTGAATTGCTCGACGTCGAGCAACGCGCCACCGCCGGAGCACTCGCCGCGCGCGGGCGGCTGAGCATGACGCTTTCGCTCGATCGGCTCGATGCGTGGCACGTGGGCGGGCTGCTCATGATGCTCGAGATAGCGACGGCGCTGGCCGGAGAGCTGTACGGGGTCAACGCATTCGACCAGCCGGGGGTGGAACTCGGCAAGCGCTTTGCCTACGGCATGTTCGGAAGGCCGGGCTTCGAGGGTGACCTCGCCGCCTTCCGGGCGCTCCCCCGGCCCGATCCCCGACGCGTGGTATAGTGGGTTGCACCGGCTCGAAGCCGAGCCCAAGTTCCGGAACCCACCGCCTTACGCGACAAGTCAGCGGGCTCGGCGCTTCGGTGAGTCAGCTCATTACAACAGGAACCGGAGAGCAGCACGAGATGATTGAAGAGGCAACCGCTCCCGCGCACCCTGCGCTCGGCAGCGCGGTTTCACGGTCCAATGGCGCCATTACCGTGCACGATCCGGCAGTCCTCGCCGGGCCTGGCATGGACGCGCTGGTGCGCGACGCCGTGTTCGCGACTGGTGATGCACGAGACCAGGCGCGATGGGTGATCTGGGAGCTGGGCCAGGCAGTGGGCGTCCGACCGTCGTCGATTCACGACCTGTATCTCGCGCGGGGCCGCGGTGCGGTCGGCGGGTTCACCGTCCCGGCCATGAACGTGCGCGGGATGGCGTATGACACCGCGCGGGCGATCTTCCGCGTCGCGAACGAGCTCCATGCCGGCGCATTCATTCTGGAGATCGCGCGCTCCGAGATCGCCTATACGGACCAGCGCCCGGCCGAGTATGTCGCGGTGCTGCTGGCGGCAGCGATGCGGGAAGGCTTTCGCGGTCCGGTGTTCATTCAGGGCGATCACTTCCAGGTGAACGCGAAGAAGTACGCTGCCGATCGGGATCCGGAAGTGAACGCGGTCAAGGCGCTGGCCCGGGAAGCCATCGACGCCGGTTTCTATAACATCGACGTGGATACGTCGACGCTGGTCGACCTCTCGAAGCCGACGCTGATGGAACAGCAGCGACGGAACTACGAGGAGTGCGTCGACATCACGCAGGCGCTCCGGGCGCTCGAACCGGAAGGCGTCACGATCTCGGTGGGCGGCGAAATCGGCGAAGTGGGCACCTCGAACAGCACGATCGAGGAACTCGAGGCCTTCATGGACGGTTTCAACGAGACGCTCCGTGCCCGGGCTCCCGGGATGGCGGGGTTGTCGAAGATCAGTGTCCAGTCCGGCACGTCGCACGGCGGCGTCGTTCTCGCCGACGGTACGATCGCCGAGGTGAAACTCGACCTCATGACCCTCGAAAACCTGAGCCGGGTGGCGCGCGAGAAGTACGGGTTGTCGGGCGCGGTGCAGCACGGTGCGTCGACGCTGCCTGACGAGGCGTTTCACAACTTTCCGCGGACCGAGACCGCGGAGATCCATCTCGCGACCAACTTCCAGAACATGCTGTACGACGCCCTGCCGGCCGCGCTGCGCGAAGAGGTGTATGCGTGGCTCTCGGCCAACGCGAAGGACGAGCGGAAGGCGGGCGATTCGGATGAGCAGTTCTTCTACAAGACGCGGAAAAAGGCGCTCGGTCCCTTCAAGCGCGCCTTCTGGGACCTGGATGCCGGCACGAAGGAGCGCCTGGCGCGCGCGTACGACGAGAAGTTCACGTTCCTGTTCACGCAACTGGGGGTCGGCGGCACGAAGGATGCCGTACGCCGTCACGTGAAGCCGATGGCGATCCACCGCCCGGCGCCCGGGTCGGCCGGCCATGTGGTCGTGGCACCGGCGCCTGACGACGCAGACCTCAGCGACTGATCCCTTCCACCTTTTGACCCCGTGACGCCATGTCTCGCACTTTCGAAGAAGAGCCGACGGTGATCGTCGAACGTCGCAATGGGGGTGGCACCGGTGTGTTCCTGGCCGGACTTGCCATCGGCGCCGGCCTGGCGCTGCTGTTCGCTCCCTCGAGCGGCGCCGAGTTGCGCCGCAACATGCGGCGCACGGCGCGCCGGGCCCAGCGCACCGCCGGGCACATCGCGCGGGACGTGCGCGAACGCGCGACCGAAGCGATCGCCGAAGCGCGCGAGGAGTTCGACACACGCGTGAAGGACGCCCGCTCCGCGCTCCGCGAACGCAAGAAGGACGTGAACGACGCGATGCGGAGCGGACGGGCGGCGGCGAAGGATGCCCGGTCGGCATTCGAGCGGCGGCTGGCCGAGGCTCGTGCGCACCGCAGTGAACCCGAGGCCGGCGGAGACTGAGCAGCGTTTCGCCGCCAGGCGCGGGGGCACCTGTCCCGGCGGTCACGTCGCCGCCGCGACACGTGGTGTTGGGCAGCGCGCTCGCGGACTACCTGCGACGTATCTGGCACCACAGCTCGGAAGACGACCTGCTGTTCCTGGCGAGCGGCGTTGCCTTCGGCATCCTGCTGGCGGCGCTGCCGTTCGGGCTGCTCGTGATGTCGGTCCTGGCGTTCGCGCTCAACGAGACGCCGGACCGGACGGCGCTGTCCGTGCACCAGCTGCTCGACCAGCTGCTGCCGAGTCACTCCGGCACGATGGAGGAGTCGGTCCACGCCCTGATCAACGGCGTGCTCCAGTCCCGTGGCGCGTTAGGCATCTGGGGTGCGATCGGATACTTCTGGTTCACGGCGCGCCTGTTCGGTGCCCTTCGCAGCGCCCTCAGCCAGGTGCTCGACTTCGGCACGCAGCGGGGCGTGGTGGCGGGCAAGCTGCATGACTTCCGCCTCACGCTGGTCGCGACGTTCCTGGTCACCGGCTACCTGGCGCTGACCGCCTACGTCGCCATCGCCACCTCGCGCGGCGTCCAGCTGTTCGTCAGCCTCGGCCTCCGCAGCGACGTGATGAGCGGCCTGGAATACATGCTGAGCCGGCTGCTGGCCTTCATCCTCGTCACGGCCCTCATCTTCGTGCTGTACCGGTTCATTCCGGTGCGCGGCATCCCGACGCGGGCCGCCGTGGTCGGAGCGGCGACGGCGGCCATCATGTTCGAGCTGACCCGCGCCGCGTATACGGCCCTGACGGGACTTCTGTCGCCGGCCACGATCTACACCGGGACGCTCTACACCATCGTGTCCGTGGTTTTCTGGGTCTACTACGCCGCCATCATCTTCCTCATCGGCGGCGAGGTGGCGCGCGTCTACGAGATCCGCAACGCGAATCGCGTCACCGTGTAGCCTGTCCCCCACGGCTGACTTCTTTCAGATTTGAAGCATGGTGATTGACCTCCGGAGCGACACGGTGACGCGGCCCACGGCCGGGATGCGGCGCGCCATTGCCAGCGCGGAAGTCGGGGATGACTACCTGGACGGCGATCCGACGACCCGGCGGCTCGAGGAGCAGGTCGCGCAGATGCTGGGCAAGGAGCGCGCGCTGTTCTTCCCCAGCGGGACGATGGCGAACCAGTGTGCGGTTGCGGTGCTGAGTGAGCGGGGAACGGAGATCTACGCCGACCTCTACTCGCACATCGTCGAGCGCGAGATGGCCGGGGCGGCGGCGATTTCCGGCGTGCAGATCCGGACCGTCCGGAGCGAAGGGCCCCTGATGGACGCCGCGGGGCTGTCGCGCGCCTTCCGGCCCTTCGATCCCTACCTGCCGCGCGCGACGCTGGTCTGCCTCGAGAACACGCACAACAGCGCCGGCGGACTGGTCACGCCGGTCGCCGGGATTCGTGCGCTGCATGACGTGGCACGGGAACGAGGCTGTCGCATCCACCTCGACGGCGCGCGTCTCTGGAATGCGTCGGTCGCATCGGGGAGTGCGCTCGCCGAATTCACGGAGTGGTGTGACACCGTCATGGTGTCGTTTTCGAAACGCATGGGCGCGCCAGCCGGCGCCGTGCTGGCCGGCGAGGTCGAAGTCATCCATCGGGCTAACGAGATGCGGAAACG
>DAIUET010000247.1:0-3433 GCA_036845045.1 Gemmatimonadaceae bacterium
CGCTCGGCCGAGAACTGTCCGCCGAAGAACGTCCAGTCGCGATTGTAGTCGCGGTCCTTGTACGGACTGCGATCGGGCGGATACCCGACCTGCGCGGATGCCGGACCCGCGGCGAGCGCAATCAACGTCCCGATGACCAAGGCCTTCACAGGTATCTCCGTCAGTTCGTCGTGAGCCGGAGGTCCCGCCCGGTCATTTCCGGAGGTTGCTCCAGTCCCATCATCGACAGGATGGTCGGACCCACGTCACACAGCGCTCCGCCATCCCGGAGCGGCCGGTCGCCGGCCGGATCGATCACCACGAAAGGTACAGGGTTGGTGGTGTGCGCGGTGTGGGGGCCGCCGCCTTCCGGGTCGATCATCAGCTCGCAGTTGCCGTGGTCCGCAGTGACCAGCAGACGAGCGCCCACCTTGTCGGCGGCGGCGATGACACGGGCCAGACACCCGTCGACGGTTTCCACCGCCTTGATCACCGCGGGTAGTACGCCGGTATGTCCCACCATGTCGCAATTCGCGTAGTTGCAGAGCGTGAAGTCATGCGATTGTGACTCGATCGCGCGACACAGCGTGTCGGTCACGCCCGCCGCGGACATTTCGGGTTGAAGGTCATAGGTCGGCACCCTGGGGCTGGGCACCAGGACGCGCTCCTCACGGGCGAATGGCGTCTCGATCCCTCCGTTGAAGAAGTAGGTCACGTGCGGATACTTCTCCGTTTCCGCGGTGCGGAACATCGACAGGCCCGCCCCCGACACGACTTCGGCCATGATGCGCGCCATCGAGAAGGGCGCGAACGCGACGGGAAAGCTGAATGTCCGGTCGTACGACGTCATCGTGGCCACCGTGACCCGCGGCCGTTCACCGGTCTCGAAGCCGTCGAACCCGGGCTCCGTCAGCGCGCGCAGGATCTGTCGCATCCGATCCGAGCGGAAGTTGAAGCAGATGAGCGCATCGCCATGGCGCATCGGTGCGACAGGAACTCCGTCTTCGACGATGACGACGGGATCGATGAACTCGTCCGTCTGTCCGCGATCGTACGCGGCGCGAATCGCGTCCACGGGGTCCGTCGCGAACGGGCCCACCCCGCGCACGGACGCATCATACCAGCGCTTCACCCGTTCCCAGCGCCGGTCGCGATCCATGCCGTAGTAACGTCCGCCGAGGCTTGCGATCGAAGCGCGACCTCGCGTGCGAGACACTGTTTCGCGCACGAAATCGATCCCCGACATGGGCATCGTATCGCGCCCATCGAGCAGCGCATGTATCGCAACACGGCCCAATCCCTGTTGCTCGGCCAGGTCGACGAGCGCAAACAGGTGTTGATCCAGCGCGTGTACGCCCCCGTCGCCAAGGAGACCCATGAGGTGCAGAGTCGCTCCGGAATCGCGAACAGAACGACAGGCGTTCACCAGGGCCGGCAGGCTGAAAAAGGACCGGTCCTCAATCGCTTCGGCGATCCGCACGAGGTCCTGCTTCACCACTCGACCGGCCCCGAGATTAAGGTGACCCACCTCACTATTCCCCATCTGCCCCGTTGGAAGGCCCACCGCGCGACCGGAAGCCGCCAATAGCGTGCGGGGAAAGCGCCCCCAGAGTCGATCCCACGTCGGAGCCTTCGCGAGGGCGATCGCGTTCCCTTCGCGGGATTCGCGATACCCAAAGCCGTCGATCACCACCAGAACGACCTGTTTTTCGGGGACCCGCATGTGATGAGGGGTTCAAGAGGATGATGAAACGTTGCCCGAATGTAGCCAGGCCTTAGTTCTCCCCAATGGGGAACTGAATTTGATACCTGGGGTTCCCCTCACGTCGCAGCGCGCACATCTTAAGCGCCTCGGAGCCCCGGATTCGCCTGCAATCCGGCCAGAAATTCCATCGAACCGAAAGCCGCTGATGTTCACCCCGGTCGATCCGAACCTTCTGCCCCGAAAAACCTCGTGACCCGTTACCAGAAGCGCCAACGCAACGACGGTTCGCGACGGATCACCCTCGTGGTGTCAGTCCTGGCGGCCATCGGCTACCTGACGTACCTCCGGCCCGCCGAGGGCCTGAATGCGAAATCGGTCAGATTGACTGCACTGGCGGCACGTCCCGCGGCTGACGCGTTTGGCCGTAGCGGACAACTCCGGATGCGCTTCGCGCTCCCTGGCCTTCCGGTCGATTATCCCATCGAAGTGCAGGGCGGACTGGACCGGGTGACTTACAGCTGGATCGCCCGCGGTGACTCCGTTCCGACCGGTCAGCCCCGCTCGCTGGTCAACGGCCTGATGGCTCCAGACGCGCCGGGTTTCTACAGTCTCCAGCTCACGCTCGACGGCGAGCAGCGCATTGTGCGCGAACCGCCCCTGGCCGTGCTGGTGCCGCGCTCGGAGAAGAAAGGCTCGGTGCTGAACGGGTACCAGATGGGCTTCTATCGCGGCGATCGTGCCCGTCGAAGCGATCCGGAGGCACCGGTCGGGTTCGTGAAGATCGATACGAGCGACCTCGACCTTCCAGTTTCGGCGCACTTGCGTCTGGCTGACTTCCTCACGCGCGATCAGCAGAACACGTGGCCGCGCTACGCGGCCGTCGATCCGCGCCTGGTGGACAAGCTGGAACTCGTCCTGTCCGAGATCGCGACGTGGACCGGAAGTCGTAATGCCGACCCGGTTCCGTTCGACATTCACTCGAGCTTCCGCACGCCGCAGCACAACCGTCTCGTCCGCAGCGCAGCGCGCGACAGCCGCCACCAGCTCGGCGACGCGATCGACGTTGCCGTGGATGCGAATCGGGATGGGCGCGTGAATTCAAAGGACGCGAAGCTGGTCTCGATGGCCGTCGATATCGTCGAGCGGACGCATCCGGACCTGGTCGGTGGGCTCGGGATCTACGCGCGCAATAACTCGTACATCCACATCGACGCGCGCGGCATAAAGGTTCGCTGGCGCGGCTGAGTCCGGCCGGGTACCCGTGGGCGAAAACCTCCGGCAGAGCCCGGCCGTAAGGGAATAGCCCGCAGGTAGTAGCCCAACGCCCGGTGGACCTATGAACGAAACGCTTCGCGACCGCATCCTCCGCCATCTCGAGCCGTTGCCCGATGAACGGGGATATCAGGTTCTCGATTACATCGAGTTCCTGGAATCGAAATACGCCTCTTCCGCGGCCGCGTCGCCGAGCCTGTTCCAGCGTTTCACTGAGGGAGTGGAGGATACGCTGAGGGCAGGACGAGTCTCCACCACCGCCATAGCCGAGACGGTCGGCTTGCTCAACAAGGCAGTCGGCGTCCTCAGTGGCGTCGCGGCGGCTGGAAAGTCGGTGGCAACCGACCTGGCAACCGCCGGAAAGAACGTGGCGACCGACATCGCGAACGTGGCGACAAAGGCAGCCGGAGCGGCCGGTTCTGCCGCGACATCGGCGGCGACTCAGCCAACACCGGCACCGGGCGCGGCATCACCATC
>DAIUET010000247.1:3533-4662 GCA_036845045.1 Gemmatimonadaceae bacterium
TGGCCTGTGGCCTGTGGCCTATCAGGAAAGGGTATTAGTTTCCGCCATGGCGACCAGAAGTTCTCAAGAAGCATCACGGCCCGCGAACCCCGACCAGGGTAGCGGGCCGTCGCGTAGCAGCGACAACGGAGCAGGCCCACTCCTCCGTGTGCGTGAGGCGATGGCCCTGACGTTCGACGACGTCCTGCTTCTGCCCCGTCACTCGCCCACGCATCCGCGCGACGTCGACACGACGAGTCGCTTCACGCGAGGCATCTCGCTGAATGTCCCTCTCGTGTCGGCGGCGATGGACACGGTCACCGAGTCCGAGATGGCCATCGCGATGGCGCGTTCCGGTGGCATAGGCGTGCTGCACAAGAACATGTCCATCGACCGGCAGGCGGCCGAGGTGGACCGCGTGAAGCGCTCGGAAAGCGGCATGATCCTGAATCCGTACGCGCTCTCGCCCGACGCCACACTCCGCGAAGCCGTCGCGCTGATGACGCGCTTCAAGATCTCGGGTGTCCCGGTGGTTGATCGGGACGGCCTCCTGGTCGGCATCATCACGAATCGCGACCTGCAGTTCGCGCGTGACCTGGGCCGGCCCATCCGCGAGGTGATGACCGCCGAGGGTCTGGTGACCGCACCGGTCGGCACCACGCTCGAGGAGGCGGAGCGGATCCTGGGGGAGCACAAGATCGAGAAGCTTCCCGTGGTGGACAAGGATGGGTCGCTCAAGGGGCTGATCACGGTCAAGGACATTCACAAGCGGCGCCAGTATCCGACGGCGAACAAGGACCAGCACGGGCGGCTCCGCGTCGCGGCGGCGATCGGCGCCGGCGGCGATTTCCTCGACCGGGCGCGCGCGCTGGCCGAAGCCGGCGCCGACGTCCTGGTGATCGACACGGCGCATGGTCACTCGGAGGGTGTCCTCCTGGCAACGACGCAGGTGCGCGACGCCGTGCCTGACGTGCAGCTGATCGCCGGGAACATCGCCAGCCGCGAGGGCGCGGCCGCGCTGGTCGCGCGCGGAGTGGACGCGGTGAAGGTGGGGGTGGGCCCGGGTTCGATCTGCACCACGCGCGTTGTGACGGGCGTCGGCGTGCCGCAGCTCACCGCGGTGATGGATGCCGTAGAGGGCGCGGGCGAC
>DAIUET010000248.1:0-4631 GCA_036845045.1 Gemmatimonadaceae bacterium
CGGCCACGAACGCGGCCTCCAGTTCCTCCAGCGCCGGCATGAGGGTCTCCGGCACATACTGCCCACCGTAGATGCCGAAGCGCGTCGCGGTCATGGCCGGGGGGCGGGGATGGACTGGCCAACCGCCGCCAGGAAGGCCGCCATCTGGCCGTGATCCTTCAGGCCGAGCGCCGACTCGACGCCTGACGAGACGTCGACCACGTCGGGCGCGAGCAGGTCGATCGCCTGGCGGACATTGCCGGGTCGAAGCCCCCCGGCCACGATCAGGCGCCGTCCGCCCCGGTGTGCGCGAAGGTCACCCGCCAGGGCGCTCCAGTCGAACGCCACACCACTCCCGCCTAACGAGCCCCGGGCGGCGGTGTCGAGCAGAAGCCCGTCCCCGTCCGCGGCGGTGTCCCACCCGGCCGCCGCGACACCGTCCGGGCCGACCCGCACCACGCGCCACACCTCGACACCCAGCTCGCGACGGAGACGCTCGGCGACTGCGGGGGCTCCCGCGGTGCCGTGCAACTGAACGACATCGCACCCGGTAGCACGCGCGACGCTGACCACATCATCCAGCGGTTCATCGCCGAAGACGCACACGCCCCGCACGGACGTCCCTGCCCGCGCGCCGAGCAGCTCTTTCGCCTGATCCGGCGAGACGCGGCGCTGGCTCGCCGTCAGGATGACGCCAACGAACCCCGCCCCGAGCTTCACCGCTTCGCGGACGTCTTCGAGGCGCGTCATGCCACAGAACTTGACCTCAGTCACGACGCCGCCCTCTCGACACACCGCACAGCGCGGTCACTGCACCCTGCGGATCGGTCGAAACCGACAGCGCTGACCCCACCAGCACCGCATCGGCGCCGAGCGACGCCACCTCCTCCACGTCGGCTCGCGTCGCGATTCCGCTTTCCGCGACGGCAAGACAGTCGCGCGGAATCAGCGGGAGCAGCAGCGCAAGAACGTCGGGCTCCAGATCGAGGGTCTCGAGGTTGCGACGGTTGACGCCGATGACACGCGCGCCGGCGTCGAGAGCGACAGAGAGCTCGGCCTCGTCTCGAATCTCGAAGAGCGGTTCGACCCCTGCCTCTCGCGCCGCATCCGCCAGGATCCTCGTATCGTCTGGCCCCAGTGCTCTCACGATCAGGAGGGCCGCCGAAGCACCGCGGCTGCGCGCCTCGAACAGCTGGACCGGATCGACATGAAAGTCTTTCCGGAGCAAGGGACAGGAGACGACGTGGCGCACGGCCACAAGGTCGTCCACGGACCCAGCGAATTCGGCCGGCTCAGTAAGGACAGACAGTGCGCTGGCACCACCTGCCTCGTACAGACGAGCCCGGCTTGGCGCGTCCATCGCGTCGTTCAACCGCCCCCTGGAGGGCGACCGGCGCTTTACCTCCGCTATCACCGCGAGTGACGTACCGGCGAGAGCATCACGAAACGATGGGACAGCAGGTGCATCGACCACCGCTCGTCTCCAGTCGAGGAGGGGACCGAGGGCAGCAGCACGCACGCGCGCCTGATTGGTCAGGCGCCCCAGAGGACCAGATGGGGGACTCCAAAGGGCTCGTGCTTGCACTTCGGTACCTATTCGGCTATCGTGGTCTTCGGCTGTTCTTCGGGTACAGCACTGTGCCTTGTTTTCGACCCGGATCGGAGAGGTTCTGATGCCACTGACCAAGCGTCAGCGCGAAATCCTCACGTACCTGCAGTCGTACGCGGAGGAAAACGGATACGCGCCGAGTTTCGACGAGATCGCCAGGCAGTTCAACTATAACTCTCTGGCTACGGTGCACGAGCATCTCACGAACCTGGAGCGCAAGGGCTACATCAAGCGCTCATACAACGAGAGTCGCGCGATCAACATCCTCCCCTCGGAAGTCTTTCAGCGCGCCGTTGAGCTGCCGTTGCACGGTCTGGTGGCCGCTGGTGTTCCCATCGAGGCCCTCCAGGGCACGGAGACGATGGCCGTTCCGGAGGAGCTGGTACGCCGGCGCGGCGAGCACTTCGTGCTCAAGGTGAAGGGAAGCTCGATGATCGACGAACAGGTGCGTGACGGCGATTTCGTCATCGTCAACGAGCGCCGCACCGCCGACAACGGGGAGATGGTCATCGCGCTTCTCAACGGTAACGCCGCAACGATGAAGCGTTTTTACCGTGAGCGCGACGGTCGTATTCGTTTGCAGCCCGCGAACGAAACGATGTCGCCGATGTATGTCCACGAGGATGAGATACTCGTGCAGGGCGTGGTGGTGGGAGTGATCCGCAAGTACTAGCGAAGAGCGAAGAGCGAAGAGCGACAAGCGAGCCCTTATCTGCTCATCGCTCATCGCTCACCGCTGCTTTCATTGTACGCCGTTCGTAGCCTCTCCAGCGCACGCCTGCCTGCGCCTGAGTCCAGCGCCTCACGGGCCTTTTCCAGCGCGTCACGCAGCGATTCGACCATTCCGCTCACGTAGATCGCCGCTGCCGCGTTCAGCAGCACGGCCGCCCGGGCGCCAGCCGTGCCCTCCCCCGCCAGCACTTCCTCGATGATCCGGGCGTTGGTAGCCGGGTCTCCACCCGCCAGCTCGTCGGCCGATGCGACGTGAATGCCCAGCGCACGGGGATCGATCACCCACTCGGCGATGGATCCGTCGCGCACTTCGGCCACGTACGTCACCCCGAGCGGGGACACCTCATCCATGCCCGGCTCACCATGGACGATGAGGGCATGGGTCGAACCTAACGAGGCCAGGGCGCCGGCGAGCAGCGCCATCCGGTTCCGGTCGGCGACGCCCACGACCTGGCGTCCCGCGCCCGCCGGGTTGGCGAGCGGGCCGACGATGTTCATCACCGTGGGGATGCCCAGCTCGCGCCGCACCGGGCCGACGTGGCGCATGGCCGGGTGCAGCGTCGGCGCAAACATGAACACCATGCCGGCGCGCCGCAGCACGTCACCCATGACGAGGGCCGTCGCGTCCAGCGGCACGCCCAGCGCCTCGAGCACGTCGGCGCTTCCGCTTCGCGACGTGAACGAACGATTGCCGTGCTTGGCGATGCGGACTCCCGCCCCCGCGGCCAGCAGCGCGGCCGCGGTCGAGATGTTGAATGTCGTGACCGCGCCGCCTCCGGTTCCGCAGGTGTCGACAAGGGTGTCCCGCTCCTCGGCATCGATCGGCACCATGGCCTCGCGCAGGGCGCGGGCGGCGCCCGCCACCTCGTCGGCGGTCTCGCCCTTCACCCGAAGGGCCATCAACAGCGCGGCCACCTGGGCGGCGGTCGCCTCGCCCGACATGATCAACGCGAACGCGTCCGCGGACTCGGAAACGGACAGTGAGTCGCCGAACGCGAGGCGGCGCACCGCTGCCTGCAGGGCGTCAGCCGGCATTGATGGCGGCCAGCAGTCGATCGACGAGTTGCGCCCGCGTCACGATGAGCGAGATCACCAGGCCGAGGAGGCGCACCCGTTCCACGTCTTCCTCGATGAACACCCCCCGCTTGGCGCGGTTCGTCAGGTTGACGACGCCTAACAACTCGCCGTGGTACACCAGCGGGAAGCTGATGAACGATCCGGTCGTCAGGTATTCGTCGCGGAGCAGCGGATGCATGGCCCCGTCGGTGACGTCCTGCACCAGCAGCGGTTCCCGCGTCGTGGCGACGATGCCGGCCACGCCCTTTCCGTACTTCGTGCGCTGGCCGAGCTGGATGTGCGGCAGCAACCCGCGCGCCGCCGCGAGGTAGAGCGTGTCCGGCTCGGGAGCGCGCAGCATCAGCGAACAGCGCTGCGCCTGCATGTCGTCGCCGACCATGGCCAGCAGTCCATCCACCAGCGGGCCGGGGTCACCCGTGGTGTTGTCGAGCGCCAGCGCGCGCTCGAGCAGGTACAGCGTCCGCGTCTTCTGCCGCAGCGTCTCGTGGCGGCGGTGCAGCTCGATATGCGACTGCTCGAGCTGCCCCACGGCGGCCATCAGTTGCTGCTCCATCGACTGCTTCTGGTGCGCCGCGCGTCGCGCGTTCTCTTCGGCGGTCCGCAGCTCCTGCTCCAGGTGCAGGCGATTGGTCGCGTCGTGTTCTCCGGAAGTCGCCTTGTCCCGTGCCTGATCGAGCTCCCGTTCGAGCTCCGACAGGCGGGTGAGGTAGTCCGCGTGCACGCGCTGGGTGACCGCTTCCAGGGTATTGACCGCCTCGTCGCGTGCCTCGCGGTCGGCGAACCGGGCGAAGGCGAGGTCGAACAGGGCAGCCAGGGGGGCGAACCGCTCGCTCGTGCGCGTGCCGAACATCTTGCGTTGCTCATAGAGCGCCAGCACGGCGGACAGGTGGCCGTCGGTCGTGAGGCCGCGCATGGAGAGCAGGCCGCCGTCGGCAAATGGCGTGAGGCCGATGAGCCTCGCGTACTCCACCGATCGATCCCCGAGGTCGACGAACTGTCCACCACCCGCGACGAGCGTGCGGACGTTGGGCGGAAGGTGGTCGAAGGTCGTGTCGACCGTACCGGTCTCCACGTGGCCTCCGGTGGGGGTCAGTCGTTCGCGCAGCATCTCCTTGCGACCGTCGTACCGGAGGAGCGCGACGACCGCGCTGCGATCGCTGTCCATCAACGCCTCCCCCAGCGCAACGAGGGCCGCGTTCAGATCAGGCGCGACCGCGAGCGAATGGGCGAGCGA